>NZ_JAYSJZ010000034.1:0-53416 GCF_043726815.1 Lacisediminihabitans sp. | reverse complement strand
GCTGACCAGTGTTCCGACGCTGGGCCCGTTACGGGTCGCAAAGGTCATGGCGCGGCTCGGTATTGCGGAGTCGAAGCGGACCGCGGGTCTCGGGAGCCGACAGCGCTCCGAGCTGTGGAACTACCTGCTCAATCGGGAGGGTGGAGTTGCTCCCGGTCGACTCGTCGTCATGGCCGGCCCGACGGCGGTCGGCAAGGGATCTGTCTCTGCCTGCATTCGGGAGAACTATGCCGAGATCTATCTGAGCGTCTCCGCAACGACTCGACCGCCGCGGCCCGGCGAAATCGATGGCGTGCACTACTACTTCGTGCGCGACGACGAGTTCGATCGGATGATCGAGACGCGGGAGTTGCTCGAGTGGGCGGTCGTTCACAATTCGTTTCGCTACGGAACTCCGCGGCCGCCGATCGACGCCGCCCTCGAGGCCGGGAAAAACGTGTTACTTGAGATTGATCTGCAGGGCGCCCGCACCGTTAAAGGCGAGCTTCCGAGCGCAATCCTCGTGTTTCTCTTGCCGCCAAGCTGGGAGGAACTGGTTCGACGGCTGACCGGTCGCGGTACGGAAGATCCGGCAGATCAGGCTCGAAGACTCGAGACCGCGCGAGTCGAACTCGCTGCTCAGGATGAGTTCGATTATCGTGTCGTCAATACCGAAGTCGCCGCCGCCGCGCGAGAAGTCGTAGAATTGACGGCACTGCCTTCGCACCGGCCGTAGCCGCTGGTCAGGCGCACCGACTCACGATCCACCGAAGCCCCGTCCAGACTGCCCAATGCACCGTGGCGTGGCCCCCCAATTCACCGTCTCAACTCAAAGGAAACGTTCATGGCTGACAAGCAGACCGGAATAATTGACCCACCCATCGACGAGTTGCTGTCAAAGGTCGACTCGAAGTACGCACTGGTGATTTTTGCGTCAAAGCGCGCGCGCCAGATCAACGACTACTATGCCGACCTCCACGAGGGAAGCCTCTTCGACAACGTCGGACCCCTCGTCGACTCGACGATCGACGACAAGCCGCTCTCGGTGGCGATGCACGAGATCAACGAGGACAAGCTCGTCGTGAAGGCCCTCGCCGAGCCGGCCGAGTAGCTTCCCTCGGTGCTTCTCACGTGAGTACGCTCCTCGCATGAGTGGCCGGTTGAACATCGTCGTCGGAATAACCGGCGGCATCGCTGCGTACAAGGCCGTGGGCGTGATTCGAGCCCTCGTGCTCGCCGGACACGACGTGCACGTGGTGGCGACGGATGCCGCGTTGCGGTTCGTGGGCAAGCCCACTCTCGAGGCCATCAGCCGTAATCCTGTGCACACCGACCTCTACGAGGGCGTCGCCGAGGTGCGGCACGTGGCGATCGGGCAGGCCGCCGACCTCATCGTGGTCGCTCCGGCAACCGCGAACACCATCGCGAAGCTCGCCGCGGGCCTCGCCGACGACCTTCTCGGCAACACCATTCTCGCCAGCCGCGCGCCGATCGTGCTCGCCCCGGCGATGCACACCGAGATGTGGCAGAACCCGGCGACGGTCGCGAACGTGGCCACCCTGCGATCCCGCGGCGTGACGATCGTGGGACCGGGCGTCGGACAGCTCACCGGCGCCGACTCCGGGCCGGGCCGCATGGTCGAACCGGACGACATCGCCGCCGCCGCCCTCGCCGTGCTCGTGCCCAAGGATCTCGCCGGACGGCGCATCGTGGTCACCGCCGGCGGCACGCGGGAGGCCCTCGACCCGGTGCGCTACCTGGGCAACCGCTCGAGCGGGAGGCAGGGAGCCGCCATCGCGATCGCGGCCGCCGCCCGCGGGGCCGTGGTCACTCTCATCGGGGCGAACCTCGAGATCGACGCCCCGGCCTCCATCCACGTGCTGCACGTCGTGTCCACGCTCGAGCTGGCGGACGCCGTGGAGCTCGCGGCGCGTGACGCCGACGTGATCATCATGGCGGCCGCCGTCGCCGACTACCGCCCGGAGCGGGTCGCCGAGTCGAAGATCAAGAAGGACGAGCAGGGCGATCGACTCACGCTCGAGCTCGTGCGCAACCCGGACATCCTGGCCACCCTCGGCGAGAACCGTCGCCCGGGGCAGGTGGTGGTGGGCTTCGCCGCGGAGACCGAGACCGACCGTGACCGACTGCTCGAGCTGGGCCGGGCGAAGGTGGCGCGCAAGGGCAGCGACTTTCTTGTCGTCAACAGGGTGGGCTGGAACGAGGGCTTCGCCACGGAAGGCAACACGGTCATCGTGCTCGACAGGCGCGGCGATATAGTGATTGAGGCTTCAGGCAGCAAGGCGTCGGTGGCTGGTCGTATTCTCGACGTTCTGGCGCGTCCCGGGGCTTGATCGACTCAGCCGTCCGCCCTGCCGCATGACACGAGACACATTCCTAGCGAGGCAGACATGACCGCATCAGCGCACGCACCCCTACGTCTCTTCACGTCGGAGTCGGTGACCGAGGGCCACCCCGACAAGATCTGCGACCAGATCTCGGACAGCATCCTGGATGCCCTGCTCACGGTGGACCCGCACAGTCGCGTCGCCGTGGAGACCCTGGTCACGACCGGCCTGGTGCACGTCGCGGGCGAGGTCACCACCTCGGGCTACGTCGACATTCCCACCATCGTGCGTGACCGCATCTGGAACATCGGCTACACCTCTTCCGATGTCTGGTTCGACGGTCGCTCCTGCGGCGTCTCCGTCTCCATCGGCGGCCAGTCCCCGGACATCGCGCAGGGCGTCGACGACGCCTTCGAGAGCCGCGAGGAGGCGAGCGGAGACGACCTCGACCGGCAGGGCGCCGGCGACCAGGGCATCATGTTCGGCTACGCCACGACCGAGACCCCGGAGTACATGCCGGTGCCGATCTGGCTCGCCCACCGCATGGCCGAACGGCTCGCCGAGGTGCGCAAGACCGGGGTCGTGGACTACCTCCGGCCCGACGGCAAGACTCAGGTGACGATCGGCTACGACGGAATCGTTCCGCGCACCGTCGAGACCGTGGTGCTGTCGACCCAGCACTCGCCGCTCGTGAGCACCCAGACGCTCCGCGCCGAGATCGAGGAGCTGGTGATCCGCCCGGTGCTCGACCGCATCGAGCTCGACAGCGTCGACCCGCGCGTGCTCATCAACCCCACCGGCCGGTTCGAGATCGGCGGCCCGCAGGGCGACGCGGGGCTCACCGGCCGCAAGATCATCGTGGACACCTACGGCGGGGCCAGCCGTCACGGCGGTGGGGCCTTCAGCGGCAAGGACCCGTCCAAGGTCGACCGCTCGGCCGCCTATGCCATGCGCTGGGTCGCCAAGAACGTGGTCGCGGCCGGGCTCGCCGACCGCCTCGAGGTGCAGGTCGCCTACGCGATCGGCAAGGCCGCCCCGGTGGGCCTGTACGTCGAGTCCTTCGGCACCGCACATGTCGACGAGGCGTCCATCATCGAGGCGATCCGCCAGGTGTTCGACCTGCGCCCAGCGGCGATCATCCGCGACCTCGACCTGCTGCGCCCCATCTACGCCGCCACCGCCACCTACGGCCACTTCGGGCGCGAACTGCCCGAATTCACCTGGGAACGGCTCGACCGCGTGGACGACCTGCGCAGCGCTGCCGGGCTTTAGCCGTGTCCGCCTCGGCGCGAGTCGCCCGGGTGCTCATCGATTCGCCTCTGCCGCAGCTCGACCGTCTCTTCGACTACAACATTCCGCCGGAGCTCATCGCCCAGGCGGTGCCTGGGGTGCGGGTGAAGGTGCCGCTGCGCTCGGCGGGGCGCGTGGCCGACGGCATGATCGTGGAGGTGGGGGATGCCGGCGGCTACACCGGCGTGCTGAGCGACCTCGACTCCGTGGTATCCCCGGTGCGCATCCTCACCCCGGAGGTCTGGTCCCTCGCGCGAAGACTCGCGGATCGCGCGGCCGGCAACGCGAGCGACATCGTGCGTCTGGCGGTTCCCAAGCGCCAGGTGCGCGTGGAGAAGGCCTGGCTGGCGGGTGAATCGGCCGAGCCGGCGGAGCCGGTGCACACTGTCGCCGTGCCGGGCTTCGACACCGCCCGGTTCGAGTCGGCCCTCGCCGGGGGCGAGCGGCTCACCGTCGATTCGGTGCCGGTCGTGGTGGAGGTCCCCGGCGGCCGCTGGGTCGGCCACTGGGCCACCGAGATGGCGGCCGCCGCGACGCTCGCGCTCGCGCGGGGCGGCTCGGCCATCCTGTGCGTTCCCGACTACCGCGACCAGGAGCAACTCGTGGCGGCGCTCGAGGCCGTGCTGCCGCCCGAGCGGGTGGTTCACCTCGACGCGCGGCAGTCGAACCCCGACCGGTACCGGGCGGTGCTCGCCTGCCTCGGTGAGACCCCGCTGGCCATCGTCGGCAACCGTTCCGTCGTCTACGCCCCGGCATCGAGGCTCGGCCTGATCGCGATCTGGGACGACGGCGACCCGCTGCACGTCGAACCGCTCAGCCCGTACGTGCACGCCAGGGATGCCGCGCTCGTGCGCCAGGAGCAGCAGGGCAGCGCGCTGATCTTCTTCGGCCACGCCAGGAGCACCGAGGTGGAGCGGCTGGTGGAGCTCGGCTGGCTCGGCGAGGTCGGGCCGGAGCGCTCGTACCAGCCGCGGGTGATCCCGACGTCCCAGCAGGCGGGGCAGGACAGGCT
The DNA here is from genome assembly GCF_043726815.1 of Lacisediminihabitans sp. Taxonomy (NCBI): domain Bacteria; kingdom Bacillati; phylum Actinomycetota; class Actinomycetes; order Micrococcales; family Microbacteriaceae; genus Lacisediminihabitans; species Lacisediminihabitans sp. The sequence goes on along the minus strand of NZ_JAYSJZ010000034.1, from coordinate 48,790 downwards.
CGCCGCCCAGGCCCGCATCCCCTCGAGCGCGTGGCGGGAGGCGCGGGCCGCCCTCGAACACGGCCCGGTTCTCGTGCAGGTGGCTCGTCCCGGCTACGCCCCCCGGCTGTCCTGCGGCACCTGCGGCCAGACCGCCCGCTGCGCCAAGTGCGACGGCCCGCTCGGGCTCCGCAGCGCCCGTGCAGTGCCCTCCTGCGGCTGGTGCGGGGCGATCGCCGCGGCCTGGGCCTGCGGCAACTGCGAGGGCACCAAGCTCCGTCTCGTCGGCCAGGGCGCCGGTCGCACCGCCGAGGACCTGGGCCGCGCGTTCCCCGGCGTGCGCGTGATCATCGCCGACGGGGAGCGGCCCATCCTCACCGTGGGGTCAGAGCCCGCGCTGGTGATCGCCACCCGGGGTGCCGAGCCGGTCGCGGCCGGCGGCTACCGGGCCGTACTGCTGCTCGACGGGGAGCGGATGATCGCCAGGGAGAGCCTGCGGGTGGGCGAAGACTGCCTGCGCTGGTGGTGCAACGCCGTGGCCCTCGCCGCCCCTGGCGCCACGAGCGTGCTGGTCGGCGTCGGGGGAGCGCTCGCCTCCGCCCTCGCCACCTGGCGGCGCTCGGACTACGCCCGGTCGGAGTTGGCCGACCGCCGCCGGCTGCGGTTCCCTCCGGCCGTGCGCGTGGCGACGGTGAGCGGCGGGGAGGACGACGTGCAGCGGGCCGTCGAGTCCATCGCGGGCATCGAGCGGGTCGACGTGCTCGGCCCGGTGGAACTTGCGGCGGGCGGCGTACGGGCCATCGTGCGGTTCGACTACGGGGAGGGCGCGCCCGTGGCATCCGCCCTGCGCGCCGAGGTCATCCGCAACGCAACCAATCGGCGAAAGCGCGCGGGTGGGGCGGCGGGGCGCGCACCACTGCCTACACTTAAAGTCCGCTTCGACGACGCACTGTCGTTCGACAACACCGAGCAGGTTCTCGGCTGACTACCGGAACGAGCTGACGAATGAGTGATCTGGAGCTGGTCTTCGCCGGCAGCCCGGCGGCCGCCGTGCCCAGCCTGCAGGCGATCGCGGCGAGCCGGCACGAGCTGCTGGCGGTCGTCACCAGGGAGGATTCGCCGCAGGGCAGACGCGGTGAGCTCACGCCGACCCCGGTCGCGGCGGCGGCGGAAGAACTCGGCTATCCGCTGATCAAGGCCAATCGTCTCGCGGGGGCCGCCACCGAGGCGATCACCGCGCTGCGGCCAGACCTCGGAGTGATCGTGGCCTACGGGGGCCTCGTGCGCGAGCCCCTGCTCTCCCTGCCGCGGCTCGGCTGGATCAACCTGCACTTCTCGCTCCTGCCCCGCTGGCGCGGCGCCGCCCCCGTGCAGCGGGCGATCATGGCGGGCGACGACCTGACCGGGGCATCCGTATTCCAGCTCGTGCCGGAGCTCGACGCCGGGGACGTCTTCGGCCACCTCACCCAACCGGTCGGCGCGCACGAGACCGCCGGCCACCTGCTCGACTCGCTCGCCGTCTCCGGCGCCGAGCTGCTGGTCCGCGTCGTCGACGCGCTGGCCGACGGCACGGCGCGTGCTGTTCGCCAGCAGGGCGACGTGACCCTCGCACCCAAACTCGACCTGGAGGACGGCCGCATCGACTGGACAGAGCCCGCGACCACCGTGTTGAACACGATCCGCGGAGTCACCCCGGAGCCCGGAGCCTTCACGACCCTCGACGGCCTGAGACTCAAGGTGCTCGACAGCCAGATCGCCCGGGACGAACCGCGCCTCTCGCCGGGGCACCTCGCGCTGTCGGGCAAGCGCCTGCTCGCGGGCACCGGCAGCGAGCCGCTCGAACTGCTCTCGGTGCAACCGGCGGGCAAGAAGGCGATGCGCGCCGCCGACTGGTGGCGCGGGCGCGCGGCCGGATCCTCGTTGGTCGCCCAGTGAGCGGCGTGCGCGGCGAACGACGCCGAGACTCCCGGCCCGCCCCGGCCGGCCGGGTGCAACCCGCGCGCCGGGTGGCGATCGAGGTGATCATGGCCGTGCGGGAGTCGGATGCCTACGCCAACCTCCTGCTGCCGGTGAAGCTCGAGCGCGCGCGTCTCGGCCAGCAGGATGCGGCGCTCGCGACGGAACTGACCTACGGCACCCTGCGTCAGCAGGGCTACTACGACGCCGTGATCCGGCTCGCCGCCAATCGCCCGACCGAGGAGATCGACTCGCCAATTCTCGACGTGTTGCGGCTCGGAGCCCACCAGCTGCTGTCGATGCGGGTGGCCCAGCACGCCGCCGTGGACGAGTCGGTGTCCCTCGCCCACGAGGTCGGAACGCGCTCGGCCGCCGGCTTCGTCAACGGGGTGCTGCGCACCATCTCACGGAGCACCCCGGACGAGTGGCGCACCCGAGTGATGGCGAGCCCCCGCAGCGACGACGAGCGACTGTCGCTCGAGCATTCGCATCCGGTCTGGGTTGTTCGGGCCTTCCGGCGCGCCCTGGCCGCCGAGGGCAGGGTCGACGAGCTCGAGGACCTGCTCATCGCCGACAACTTCGCCCCGCGGGTGAGCCTGGTGGCCCTTCCCGGCCTCGCCACGATCTCCGAGATCCGGGGCGCACAGAAGGCCAAGTACTCCCCGCTCGCCGCGGTGAGCGACGGCGGGGACCCCGGGCTGTGGCCTGCTGTCGACGAGGGTCGGGCGCGGGTTCAGGACGAGGGCTCCCAACTCGCGGCGCTCGCGCTCAGCCGGGCTCGTCCGATCGTGCGGGGGGAACGCTGGCTCGACCTCTGCGCCGGCCCCGGCGGCAAGGCGGCCCTGCTGGCCGCGGAGGCGCTCGAGGGCGGAGCGACTCTCGTCGCCAACGAGGTGACTCCGGCGAGAGCCGAACTCGTGCGCAAGGCGCTCTCGGTGTTCGCCGACCCGCCCCAGGTGCTCGAGTTCGACGGCAGGACCGTCGGCGCGCGGTTCCCCGGGCAGTTCGACCGCATCCTGATCGACGCGCCGTGCACGGGCCTCGGGGCGCTGCGGCGCCGGCCGGAGGCGCGCTGGCGCAAGCAGCCGAAGGACGTCGCGGAGCTCGCCGTGCTGCAGGCCGAGCTGCTGGAGTCCGGCCTCCGGGCGCTCGCGCCGGGCGGCATCCTCGCCTACGTCACCTGCTCGCCGCATCTCGCCGAGACCAGGGTCGTCGTGGACACGGTGCTGGCGAAGACGGAGGGGATCGTCAGACTCGACACCCCGGCCGTGCTCGAGGGCGTGACGAAGCGTCCGCTGGACCTGGGGGAGACCGGGCTGAACGTGCAGCTCTGGCCGCACCGGCACGGCACGGACGCCATGTTCATCAGCCTGATGCAGCGTTCCCTCTAGGCTCGACTCATGACCGTGCGTATCAACCCGAGCATCCTGACGGCCGATTTCGCGAACCTCGAGCGTGAGCTCGGTCGCATCGCGACCGCCGATCTCGTGCACGTGGACGTGATGGACAACCACTTCGTGCCCAACCTCACCTTCGGGCAGCGGATGGTCGAGTCGCTGCAGCGGGTGACGCCCCTGCCGCTCGACGTGCACCTGATGATCGACGATCCCGACCGCTGGGCACCCGGGTACGCGGAGGCCGGGGCGTACTCGGTGACCTTCCACGCCGAGGCGGCCACGGATGCCGTCGACCTCGCCAGGCGGCTGAGGGACATCGGCGCCCGCGCCGGCCTCGCGGTGAAGCCGGGCACGCGGATCGAGCCGTATCTGGACCTGCTGCCCGAGTTCGACCAGGTGCTCGTGATGACGGTCGAGCCGGGCTTCGGCGGCCAGAGCTTCATCCGGTCGACGATGCCCAAGCTCGGCCTGCTGCGCGAGGCGGTGACCCGGCAGGGCCTGGACATCTGGCTCCAGGTCGACGGCGGCATCAATGAGGAGACCATCGTGACGGCCGCGGAGGCCGGGGCCGACACCTTCGTCGCCGGGTCAAGCGTGTTCAACGGCGGCGACGCGGCGGTGCAGATCGCGGCGCTCCGGGCGGCCGCATCCGCTCACGCGCACTGAACCTGCGAACGTGCCGACTCTGCTTGAATTGACCCATGACTGAGTCCAACAAGACCAAGCCCGAAATCGAGTTCTACGAGGGGGATGCCCCCGTCGAGCTCGTCATCAGCGACATCGAGATCGGCACCGGGGCCGAGGCCAAGCCCGGCGACACCGTGGACGTGCACTACCTGGGCGTCGACCTGGAGACGGGCGAGGAGTTCGACTCCTCGTGGAACCGCGGACAGTCCGTCGACTTCCCGCTCGCCTCGCTCATCGCCGGCTGGCAGGTGGGAATCCCCGGCATGAACGTCGGCGGTCGCCGCCAGCTGGTCGTGCCGCCGCACCTGGCCTACGGTGAGGCGGGTGGCGGGCACCGGCTCTCCGGCCGCACGCTCATCTTCATCATCGATCTGCTCGGAGTGCGCTGACCCGTGACATCGACCGCGTCGGCGCTCAGCCCCAGGGCAGGGCGACGGTCTCTGCCGTCCCGCCGGCCGGAACGCCGGAGGGCGGCACGATGAGAACTCCGGCGGCCTCCGCGAGTCCGCGCATCATGCCCGAACCGAGCCACGGGTTGGCGACCGCGCGACCGTCCAGAAGGCGATAGGGCACGAGGACGCTCGAGCCGGCCCGTCCTGGCAGGGGCTCGGCGGTGGCCACGGTGCCGAGCACGGGCTCCGGCCTGCCGCCGAGTGCCGCGATCACTGGCTCGACGAGGGTCACGAGGCCCATCATCGCGGCGAGCGGATTGCCGGGCAGGCCGACCAGGAGGCGACCGTCCGGCAGCCGTGCGAGCAGGCTGGGGCCGCCCGGGCGCATGGCCACTCGGGGGACCAGCACCTCCGCGCCGATCGACCGGAGAGCGGCGTGGATGTGGTCGACGGACGAGTCCCCCGTGCCTCCCGTCGTGATGACCAGGTCGGAGTCGCTCGTACCGCCACCGAGCGCCGCGATGGTCGCCGCCAGATCGTCGCGAACGCGAGACGCCGAGACGACGGCTCCGCCGAGCATGCCGACCACCGCCGGAAGCTGGGGACCGAAGCTGTCTCGCACCCGGCCGGGACCGGGGATGCCGGACTCCACAATCTCGTCGCCGGTGAAGATCAGCGCGACCCGCGGCCGGCAGATCACCCCCAGCTCGTCGTGGCCGCCCGCCGCCGCGACCGCGACGTGCGCCGGGTTGATGGGCGTGCCGGCGGCGATCAGCAGATCGGAGAGACGCGCCTCGTCGCCCGCGGTGCGGATGTGCTGGGCGTGGCGAGGCTCGTCGGTGGTGGATGAGAGAACCGACCGGCCACCCCGCACGCGCACGCTCCCGCTCTCGCTGCGCAACACGGCATCCGCACCGTGCGGAATGACGCCGCCGGTCTGCACCACCGAGGCCGTGCCGGGGGAGAGGGCGCCCGTGGTGATGGCCCACGGGCCGTCGCCACGCACCGCCCAGCCGTCCATGGCCGACGAGGCGTAGTGCGGCAGGTCGCACAGTGCGAGCACGTCGGCGGCCAGCACCCGGCCGATGGCCTCGTCGAGCGGCACGGTCTCGGCGGGAAGCCTTGCCGCCGCCGACGAGGCGAGCGCGCGGGCGGTGTGCCACTGCACGCCCCCGCCGCCGGGGCCAGCGCTCACAGCTCGCCCGACCGGGCGAGGGCGGCCGCGGCCGCGGCCGCGCGCTCGAAGGCCGCGCGTGGCGCGAGGGAACCGTCGGCAGCGGCCAGGCCGGCCGCGTAGCCGACGATGTAGGTGCTGAGGGGCGCCGCCGGCCGCATGACCTCGTGCGCGACGGTGCCGGCGAGGGCGAGAACGGCGTCCACATCCACGTCGATCCCGTCAACGCCGAGTTCCGTGCTCAGCCGCTCGCTCCACCGGGCGAGTGCCGCCATCTTCTGGTCGTCGTCCTGTGCGGGCATGGGGGTCTCCTTGGGTGATGAGGCGGCGTCGATGCCCAAGCGGGCGGCATCCGACCAGGTGTCAACGTCGCTCGTCGAGCCCGGCGGCACCGTCGTGCGGGCCAGGTCGAGCCCGGTGAGCAGCGCGCGCACCGAGAGGTTCTCGAGTCGGGAGGCGTTCGAGCGCACGGCCGCGGTGAGCGACGCCGTGCGGTAGATCGCGGCCAGGTACTGCGGGCTTCCTGCTTCGTCGACCGCGATGGCCCCGTCGACCGAGTTCGCGGCCCGCTCGAGCAGCGGTGGCACGGCCCCCGCGATCGCTGGCATGTCGCAGGCGAGCACGAGCAGGTAGTCGGAGAGACCGTCCCCCAGCGCCGTCAGCCCGGCCGCGATCGCGGCCGCGGGCCCGGCGAAGGCCGGCGACTCCCGTACTACGAGCGTCCCGGGCGGCGCCGGCAGGGCCGGATCGCCCACCACGACCGTTCGTCGGGCCCGCGCCGCCGCCGCGGCATCCAGCGTGATCGAGAGCAGCGTGCGGTCGCCGATCCGCAGCGTGGCCTTCGGCTCACCGCCGAGCCGGGAGGACCGGCCCCCGGCGAGCACGATGGCGTCGAAGTTCATGCCGACAACTCTAGGACCGAGCGCCAGCCGCAGAATCTGCCATGAATAGGGTGCGGCAGTGGTGCGTCCGAGGCCCGGCGATGCTAGGCATGGACCATGGGCAGAATCACGGTGCGGCGCAGGGTAACTCGGATCACGGTCGGCGGAGGGGCGGTGAGGCGCGAAGACGTGCTCGCCGTCGAGGAACCGCTCGAGATCCGGGTGGGAGGCAGGGCCCTCGCCATCACGATGCGCACCCCGGGGCACGACTTCGATCTGGCGGCGGGATTCCTCGTCTCGGAGGGCGTGGTCTCGCGGGCCGAACACTTCGCCGCGGCCCGTTACTGCGCGGGGGCGACGGTGGACGGGGAGAACACCTACAACGTCCTCGACGTGACTCTCGGCCCCGGCGTCCCGGCGCCCGACCCGAGCCTCGAGCGCAACTTCTTCACCACCAGCTCCTGCGGCCTGTGCGGCAAGGCGAGCATCGACGCGGAGCGCACGCTGTCGGCGTACGACGTCGCCGACGACGACCTGCGCATCGCCGCCGAGCTGCTGGCGGTCTTCCCCGACCGGCTGCGGGCCGGGCAGGACGTGTTCGAGAAGACCGGCGGCCTGCACGCCGCGGCGCTCTTCGACGGGTCGACGGGCGAGATGCTCGTGCTGCGGGAAGACGTGGGCCGGCACAACGCGGTCGACAAGGTCGTCGGCTGGGCGCTCACCCAGGGTCTGCTCCCGCTGCGCGGCATGGTGCTCATGGTCTCGGGCCGGGCGAGCTTCGAGCTGACCCAGAAGGCCTCGATGGCGGGCATCCCGTTCCTCGCCGCCGTCTCCGCGCCGTCGTCGCTCGCCGTCGACCTGGCCGTCGAGATCGGCATGACGGTTGTCGGCTTCCTGCGCGGCCCGTCGATGGTCGTCTATGCGGGCGAGCACCGGCTCGTGTCTGGGGTCGACTCGCGAACACCCGGCGCTCGGGAAGAGGCGGTCGCGAAGTGACGAAGAAGCCGATCAACGAGGGCAACTCCTACCCCGATCTCACGGTGAAGCCGAAGGAGGACTGGGCGGTGGGCCTGCCGGCCATCTACCACTCGATGGAGCCCGCGATCGCGCAGCTGGGCCTCACCCGAACCGCGAAACTGCTCACGTCGATCAACCAGAAGGACGGCTTCGACTGCATGAGCTGCGCCTGGCCAGATCCGGATGAGCGCAAGACGCTGGAATTCTGCGAGAACGGCGCGCGGGCGGTCACCTGGGAGGCGACCCCGGTCACCGTGCCGTCGAGCTTCTGGTCGGAGCACTCCCTCACCGACCTGCTCGACAAGTCGGAGTACTGGCTGGGCATGCAGGGCCGGCTCGTGGAACCGGTCTACAAGGCGGCGGGCTCCGATCACTACGAGCCGGTGAGCTGGGAGCGGGCGATCGGCATCGTGGCCGACCGTCTCAAGGGGCTCGCCTCTCCCGACGAGGCCGCGTTCTACACGAGCGGCCGCACCGCCAACGAGACGGCGTTCGTCTACCAGCTGTTCGCCCGCGCCTTCGGCACGAACAACCTGCCCGACTGCTCGAACATGTGCCACGAGTCGACAGGCACGGCTCTCGGCGAGACTATCGGCATCGGCAAGTCGACGATCGCCTACGACGACTTCGAACGCACCGACCTGATCATCATCATGGGCCAGAACCCGGGCACGAATCATCCGAGGATGCTCACCGCGCTCGAGGACGCGAAGCGCTCGGGCGCGAGCATCGTCGCGGTCAACCCGCTGCCCGAGGCCGGCCTCCTGCGCTACAAGAACCCGCAGCGGGTGCGCGGACTGCTCGGCAAGGGCACCCCGATCGCCGACCAGTTCGTGCAGATCCGGTCCGGTGGCGACATGGCCCTCCTGCAGGCCGTGTCGAAGCGCGTGCTCGACGCGGAGGACGCGAACCCCGGCACCGTGCTCGACCACGACTTCCTCGACCGCCACACCCAGGGACTCGACGACTTCCGGGCCCACCTGGCGCACCTCGACGAGGACGCGGTGCTCGCCGCGACCGGGATCGCCGCGTCCGAGATCGACGAGCTGGCCGAGCGCTACCTGGCGGCCGACCGGGTGATCATCACCTGGGCGATGGGGCTCACGCAGCAGAAGAAGGCCGTCGATACGCTCAAGGAGATCATCAACCTGCTGCTGCTGCGCGGCAACATCGGAAAGCCCGGGGCCGGGGCGTCGCCGATCCGCGGTCACAGCAACGTGCAGGGCGACCGAACGATGGGCATCTGGGAGCAGATGCCTCGGCCCTTCCTCGACGCTCTCGAGGCGGAGTTCGGCTTCGCCCCGCCGCGGGAGCACGGCATGGACTCGCTCAAGACCGTGGCGGGCCTCCAGCGCGGAGACGTGAAGGTCTTCTTCGCCGTCGGCGGCAATTTCGTCGCCGCCATCTCGGACACCGAGGCGGCCGAGGCGGCGATGCGCGGCACGGAACTCACGGTTCAGGTGTCGACCAAGCTCAACCGTTCGCATGTGGTGACGGGCAGGGAGGCGCTGATCCTGCCCACGCTCGGGCGCACCGACTTCGACCTGCAGGCGAGCGGCCCGCAGTTCCTGTCGGTGGAGGACACGGTGTGCGCGGTGCACGCCACCCACGGCAGCGTGCCGCCGGTCGATCCAGGGCTGCTCTCCGAGGTGTCGATCATCACCCGGCTCGCGACGGCGGTGCTCGGCGACAGCGTGCCCGTCGACTGGGCCGGAATGGAGCGCGACTACGACGTGATCCGCGACCACATCAGCCGTGTCGTGCCCGGTTTCGAGAATTTCAACGCGCAGGTGCGGCGGAAGGGCGGCTTCGTGCTGCCGAACGGCCCGCGCGACTCGCGCACCTTCGACACCGCCACCGGCCGGGCGATGATCACGGTTAACCACCTCGAACACCTGGAACGGCCGGCCGGCCGCCTCATCCTGCAGACCCTGCGCTCGCACGACCAGTTCAACACCACGATCTACAGCCTCAACGACCGGTATCGCGGAATCCACAACGGCCGGGACGTGGTGTTCGTGAATCCGCAGGACATCGCCGAACTCGGGCTCGAAGACGGCCAGCGGGTCGACATCTTCAGCGAGTGGCTGGACGAGCCGGACCGGGTGCTCCGGGGCTACCGGGTGGTGTCGTACCCGACGGCGAAGGGTTGCGCGGCGGCCTACTTCCCGGAGGCGAACGTGCTGATCCCGCTTGGCAGCGCGGCCGACGGCAGCAACACCCCCGTCTCCAAGGCGGTCGTCGTGCGGCTCGAACCGCAGAGCGGTGACGGGTCGCCGCCCAACCACCGGTAACGTTGTGCCTGTGAAAACGTTCGACGATCTCTTCCTGGAGCTCAGCGAGAAGGCCGTGTCCCGCCCCGCGGGCTCCGGCACCGTCGCGGAGCTCGACGCCGGCGTGCACGCGATCGGCAAGAAGATCGTGGAGGAGGCCGCCGAGGTGTGGATGGCCGCCGAATACCAGTCGGACGTCGAGACGGCCGAGGAGATCTCCCAGCTGATCTACCACCTCCAGGTGCTCATGGTGGCGAAGGGCCTGACGCCGGCGGATGTCTACCGACATCTGTGAGCCGTCCGCCGCATCCACCCCCAGCAGCTGAGAAGAGAATGATCGAAATGTTGCGAGTCGCAGTGCCCAACAAGGGCTCCCTGAGCGAGACCGCGGCCGAAATGCTCTCCGAGGCCGGCTACGCCGGTCGACGGGACCCTCGCGCCCTCAACGTGGCCGATCCGCGCAACGATGTGGAGTTCTTCTACCTGCGTCCGCGCGACATCGCCACCTACGTCGGTTCCGGCGCCCTCGACGTGGGCATCACGGGCCGTGACCTGCTGCTCGACTCCGGGTCGAGCGCCGTCGAGATCGCGAGCCTCGACTTCGGTGCGTCCACCTTCCGCTTCGCGGGCCCGAGCGGCCGGTTCGGCTCCCTCGACGACCTCGCCGGGCACCGCGTCGCCACGAGCTATCCCGGCCTGGTCGGCGGGTTCCTCGCGAAGGCGGGTGTCACGGTGGACCTCGTCTCCCTCGACGGCGCCGTCGAATCCGCCGTGCGCCTCGGGGTGGCGGATGCCGTGGCCGACGTCGTCTCCACCGGTTCCACGCTGCGGGCGCAGGGTCTTGAGATCTTCGGCCCGGTGATTCTCGAGTCCTCGGCGGTGCTGATCAGCGCGCGGGACGACCTGCCGGGGATCGCCACGCTGCACCGGCGACTGCAGGGTGTGCTCGTCGCCCGACAGTACGTGCTCATGGACTACGACCTCCCGCTCGCCCTGATCGAGGCGGCCTCGGCCGTCACCCCCGGCCTCGAGTCGCCGACGGTGTCGCCGCTGCGCGACCGCGACTGGGTCGCCGTGCGGGTGATGGTTCCCCGCCACGACACCAACCAGGTGATGGACGCGCTCTACGATCTCGGGGCGCGCGCCATCCTGGTCAGCCCCATCCACGCGGCTCGGATCTGACCATGCCCGTTTCGGTGCGTGTGATCCCGTGCCTCGACGTGGCTGCCGGCCGGGTCGTGAAGGGGGTCAACTTCGAGAACCTGCGCGACGCCGGCGACCCCGTCGAACTCGCCAGGCGCTACTACGAGCAGGGCGCGGACGAGATCACCTTCCTCGACGTCACGGCCACCGTCGACAACCGCGACACGACGTACGACGTCGTGCGGGCGACGGCGGAACAGGTCTTCATCCCGCTCACCGTCGGAGGGGGAGTGCGCGGCACGGAGGACGTGAGCAGACTGCTCGCCAGCGGGGCCGACAAGGTCGGGCTGAACAGCGCGGCGATCATGAGGCCGCCGCTGGTCGGCGAGATCGCCGACCGGTTCGGGGCCCAGGTGCTCGTGCTGTCGCTCGACGTGAAGCGCTCGGCGAGCACGGCATCCGGCTTCGTCGTCACGACCCACGGCGGCCGCCGCGAGACCACCCTCGACGCCCTCGACTGGGCCAGAGAGGTGATCGAGCGCGGGGCGGGCGAGCTGCTGGTCAACTCCATCGACGCCGACGGCACCAAGGCCGGTTTCGACCTGGAGCTCGTGAGACTCATGCGGGAGGTGTCGAGCGTTCCGGTGATCGCCAGCGGAGGCGCCGGTCGCGTCGAGGACTTCGCCCCGGCAATCGCGGCCGGCGCGGACGCCGTGCTCGCGGCCTCGGTGTTCCACAACGGCGAGCTGACGGTCGGCGATGTCAAGAACGAGTTGGCCAGGGCAGGAATCCTGGTGAGGGAGAACCATGGCGTATTCGAGTGACGTGGCCGACAAGAGCGTGGATGCCGTGCTCCGGCGCGCGAGCTTCAACGCCGACGGACTGCTCCCGGCCATCATCCAGCAGTGGGACACCCGTGAGGTGCTCATGCTGGGCTACATGGACGCGGAGGCCCTGCGCCGCACCCTCACCGAGGGCCGGGTCACCTTCTGGTCCCGGTCCCGGCAGGAGTACTGGCGCAAGGGCGACACGTCCGGCCACCGGCAGTACGTCAAGACCGCGGCGTTCGACTGCGACTCCGACACCCTGCTGGTGACCGTCGAGCAGATCGGTGCGGCATGCCACACCGGCGCACACGCCTGCTTCGACGTCGACCCGCTCGAGCCGGTCGTCGGCTCGTCCAGCGATCAAGGATCCAGCCATGAATGACACGACCTCCCGCGCCCAGTTCGACTCGCTGCTGGGCGACCACCGGGTCGTCCCGGTGATCCGCGAGCTCTTCGCCGACGGCGAGACCCCGGTGGGCATCTACCGCAAGCTCGCGGCCGGCGCCCCGGGCACCTTCCTGCTCGAATCGGCCGAGCAGGGCGGCATCTGGTCGCGCTACTCCTTCATCGGGGTGTCGAGTTTCGGTGTGCTCACGCAGTCCGCTGACGAGGGCGGAACGGATGCCGCGGTGTGGCTCGACTACGGCCTCTCCGCCGAGCGCGCCCTCGGCTCCGACGCCCCGACCGCCCCGCTCGAGGCCCTGGGCCACCTCTACGAGCGATGGGGAACGCCGCACGTGCCCGGTCATCCGCCCCTCACGGGCGGTCTGGTCGGCTTCATCGGCTGGGAGGCGATCCGCCAGATCGAGCGGCTGCCGAACGTGCCGCCCGCGGACTACGCGGTGCCCGGCCAGGCGATGAGTTTCGTGGCCGAACTGGTGGTCGTGGATCACCGCACCGGCAGCGTGCTGCTCATCGCGACGGCGCTCAACGACGGGGTGGAGACTGGCGACGACCTGTGGGAGGGGGCGCAGCAGCGGCTCGACGGCATGCAGACTCGGCTCGCCGAGCCGACCGAGGCGTGGCTTGCCGAGGTCGATCTCACGGTGCCGTCCACGCCGCTGCCTCGAATGGAGCCGGACGCGTACATGGCCCTGGTCGAGCGGGCGAAGCAGTACATCCGCGACGGCGACGTGTTCCAGGTGGTGATCTCGCAGCGCTTCGACCAGGAGATCAGCGCGCATCCGATCGACGTCTATCGCGTGCTGCGCACCCTGAACCCGAGCCCGTACATGTATCTGCTCTCGCTTCTCACACCGGCGGGCGAACCATACTGGATCGTCGGATCGTCGCCCGAGGCGCTCGTCAAGATCGAGGGCGATCGCGTCTACATGCATCCCATCGCCGGATCGCGCCCGCGCGGAGCCAGCCCGGAGGAGGACCTCGCGCTGTCCGAGGAGCTGCTGGGCGACGCGAAGGAGCGGGCAGAGCACCTCATGCTGGTCGACCTCGCGAGGAACGACCTGCTCAAGGTGTGCATCCCGGGCACCGTGGAGGTGACCGAGTTCATGCGGGTCGAACGGTTCAGCCACATCATGCATCTCGTGTCGTCCGTGGAGGGCGATCTGCGGCCCGAGGCGAACTCGCTCGACGTGTTCCGGGCCACCTTCCCGGCCGGCACCCTGTCCGGCGCGCCCAAGCCGCGCGCGCTCGAGATCATCGACGAGCTCGAGGTCGCCCAGCGCGGCGTTTACGGGGGAGTCGTGGGGTACTTCGGCTTCGCCGGTGACCTCGACCTCGCGATCGCGATCAGGACCACGACCATCATCGGCGGCACGGCCTACGTGCAGGCGGGCGGCGGACTGGTGGCCGACTCCGTGCCGGCGGCCGAGCACCAGGAGAGCCAGAACAAGGCGGCCGCCCCCCTGCGCGCTGTGGCGGTGGCCAACGCCATGCGCCGGGTGAACGGATGACCTCGGGCCGTCGACTCAAGAGCATCGGCCTGCTCGGTGGGCTGGTCGTCAGCGGGCTCACGCTCCTCACCTGGACCGGCCAGTGGTTCTCGCTGGGACTCGGCGCCTCCGGGTCCGGCACGACCGCCCTCAGCGTGACCGGCGGGGTCGCCGCGCCGGGACTGATCGCCCTCGCCCTCGCCGGCCTCGCTCTGGTGGCGGCCCTCGCGATCGCCGGGCCGGTGTTCCGGGTCGTGCTCGGCGTGCTGCAGGCCCTCCTGGGCTTCACGGTGGCCTTCTCGAGCGTCGTCGCCCTGGCGAATCCGGTTGCCGCATCCTCCACGGCCGTCACGGCCGCCACCGGCGTGAGCGGCACCGCCTCGGTCTCCGCCCTCGTGCTCTCGGTGACGCAGACCGCCTGGCCGTGGATCGCGGTCGTCGTCGGCGTGGCCACGATCGGCCTGGGGATTTTCGTTCTCGCGAGTTCACGGCGCTGGCCCGGTTCCTCCCGGCGCTACCAGCCGGTGACCTTCGAACCGGCGGAACCCGGCGCCAACGCGGTCTCCGATTGGGACACGTTGAGCGGCGGCAGCGATCCGACCTCACGCTAGACTTTTGGCTGAACACCCACGAAGGAGACCTGTGAGCGACGAATTTCCAGAGCCAGGCGAAGGCAACTCGCTGGCGGCCTGGACCGCTGTGATCATCATGCTGATTGCCTTCGCGATCGGTACCGTCGCGTTCTTCTTCGACCTCCCGGTCGTCGTCTGGGCGTCCGCTGTCCTCCTCGTGATCGGGCTGATCGTCGGCGCCGTGCTCGCCAGGATGGGTTACGGCATCAACGGCGCGAAGACCATGACGAAGGACAACTGACCCGGTGTTAGCCGATCTAGTCGCCGGCGCCCTGCACGACGCCTCCGATCGCCGCGCCGGTCGCGGCCTCGCCGAGGTGGAGTCGGCCGCGCTGGCCCGTGAGCCCGCCATCGACGCCCTCGTCGCCCTCGCCCCAGCCGATCGCGTGAAGATCATCGCAGAGGTGAAGCGGTCGAGCCCGTCCCGCGGCGCCCTCGCCGACATCCCCGATCCGGCCGCTCTTGCCTCGTCCTACGAGCGCGGGGGAGCCAGCGCCATCAGCGTGCTCACCGAGCAGCGCAAGTTCGGTGGATCGCTCGCCGATCTCGAGGCCGTTCGCGACGCGGTGCGGCTTCCGGTGCTGCGCAAGGACTTCATCGCCGACCCCTACCAGGTCTTCGAGGCGCGAGCCGCCGGAGCCGACCTGGTGCTGCTCATCGTCGCGGCGCTCGACCAGGACACCCTGCAGGGCCTCTTCACCCTCACCCGTGAGCTGGGGATGGCGGCCCTCGTCGAGACGCACAGCGCGGACGAGCTCTCCCGCGCGCTCGACATCGGCGCCGGACTCGTGGGCGTGAACGCCCGCGACCTCTCGACCTTCGAGCTCGACCAGGAGCTCTTCGGGCGCCTGGCCGGGCACATCCCGTCCGGTGTCATCCGGGTCGCGGAGTCCGCCGTGAAGTCGGCGGCCGACGTGGCGCACTACCGCGAGGCCGGCGCGGACGTCGTGCTCGTGGGCGAGGCCCTCGTCACAGGGGACCCCGTGCGCACCCTCGCAGAATTCCTGGCCGTCTGATGGCGCTGCGCGACGAACAGGGGCCGTACTTCGGCGAATACGGTGGCCGGTTCGTGCCGGAGTCGCTCATCGCCGCCCTCGACGAGCTCGACGCCGCCTACAGGGCGGCGAAGGTCGACCCGACCTTCCAGGCGGAGCTCGCCGAGCTTCACGCGACGTACACCGGTCGCCCATCGATCATCACCGAGGTCCCGCGCTTCGCGGAGTACGCGGGCGGTGCCCGGGTGATCCTCAAGCGCGAAGACCTCAACCACACCGGCTCGCACAAGATCAACAACGTGCTCGGCCAGGCCCTTCTCGCCAAGCGACTGGGCAAGACTCGGCTCATCGCCGAGACGGGCGCCGGCCAGCACGGCGTCGCCACGGCCACCGCCGCCGCCCTGTTCGGCATGGAGTGCCTGGTCTACATGGGCGAGGTCGACACCGAGCGACAGGCCCTCAACGTGGCGCGGATGAGGCTGCTCGGGGCCGAGGTCATCCCGGTGACCGCCGGTTCTCGCACGCTCAAGGACGCCATCAACGAGGCGCTGAGGGACTGGGTCGCCAACGTCGACTCCACCCACTACCTGCTCGGCACGGTCGCCGGTCCGCATCCGTTCCCCGTCATGGTGCGGGACTTCCACAAGATCATCGGTGAGGAGGCGCGCCAGCAGGTGCTCGACCTCACCGGGCGCCTGCCGGACGCCGTCACCGCCTGTGTCGGCGGCGGGTCGAACGCGATGGGCATCTTCCACGCCTTCCTGGACGACCCGGAGGTCGCCCTGTTCGGCTACGAGGCGGCCGGTGAGGGTGCGGAGACGCCGCGGCACGCGGCGACCATCACCAAGGGCAGGCCCGGCGTGCTGCACGGCGCGCGCAGCTACATGCTGCAGAACGAGGACGGCCAGACCGTGGACTCGCACTCGATCTCCGCGGGCCTCGACTACCCGGGCGTCGGTCCAGAACACGCCTGGCTGTCCGACATCGGCCGCGCGCGCTATCTTCCGGTGACGGATGACGAGGCCATGAGCGCGATGCGCCTGCTCTCGAGGACCGAGGGCATCATTCCGGCCATCGAGTCCGCTCACGCCCTCGCCGGCACGCTCGAGCTCGGGCGCGTGCTCGGTCCGGACTCGGTGATCCTGGTGAACCTGAGCGGACGAGGCGACAAGGACATGGAGACCGCCGGCAGGTACTTCGACATCCTCGACACCGCGACGCCCACGACGGAGCACGTCGAAGACGGCGCCCGCGGGGACAACGCGTGACGGGCGTCGCCTCGGTCATCGCCGCGCGCAAGGCAGCCGGCAGCGGTGCCCTCATCGGCTACCTGCCGGCCGGGTTCCCCGACCTACGCACCAGCATCGAGGCCGCCGTCGCGATCGCCGAGAGCGGCGTCGACGTGATCGAACTCGGCCTGCCATACTCCGACCCGGTCATGGATGGCTCCGTCATCCAGGCGGCGACCCTCCAGGCGCTCAACGCCGGGTTCCGCATCCGGGACGGCATCGACGCGGTGGCGGAGATCACCTCGCGGGTGGACGTGCCGGTGCTCGTGATGACCTACTGGAATCCGGTTGTGCAGTACGGGGTCGATCGGTTCGCCGACGAGCTCCTCGCCGCCGGCGGGGCCGGACTGATCACGCCGGACCTCATCCCGGACGAGGCGCGCGACTGGCTCGCCGCCTCGGAGCGCACCGGTCTCGACCGCGTGTTCCTCGCGGCACCGTCGTCCACCGACGAGCGGCTGGCCCAGGCCGTGGCCCGCAGCCGCGGCTTCGTCTACGCGGTCTCCACCATGGGCATCACCGGCGCACGCAGCGACGTCGACAGCGCCGCGAAGACCCTCGTGGCGCGCCTGCGGGCCGTCGGCGCCACCTCCACCTGTGTCGGCCTCGGCATCTCGACGCCGGAACAGGTGCGAGAAGTGCTGCAGTACGCCGACGGGGCGATCGTGGGCTCCGCGCTCGTCAAGGCTCTCTCCGACGGGGGAGTGCCCGCCGTCGCCGCGACGGCGGCCCGCCTCGCGACGGGCTGTACGCTTAGCTAGTTCTCCGCTGCTCCGGTACGAAAGGCACCCTGGATCTTGGTTCTCCCCGCAAGCATTCCCAGTCCCGACCAGTCGTGGCAGGTCTTCAACCTCGGCCAGTGGCTTCGGGACATCGGTCTCTCGTGGTTCGGGTTCGACATCAACATTCGCGCCTACGCCGTCTGCATCCTGATCGGCATCGTCGTGGCGACGGTCATGACGTACTACCGCCTCAAGCGCCGCGGCGCCGACGGCGGCGTCGTTCTCGACATCGCGCTGTGGGCGGTGCCGTTCGGCATCATCGGCGCGAGGTTCTTCCACGTGATCACCCACCCGGACGACTACTTCGGGCCGACTCACGCGTTCTGGCACGTGTTCGCCATCTGGGAGGGCGGAATCGCCATCTTCGGCGCGCTCATCTTCGGCGCGCTCGGTACCTACATCGGCTGCCGGATCGCCGGGGTGCGGTTCTGGAGCTTTGCGGATGCCCTCGCGCCCGGACTGCTGCTCGCCCAGGCCTTCGGCCGCTTCGGCAACTGGTTCAACCACGAGCTGTTCGGACTGCCCACCAACCTGCCGTGGGGGCTCGAGATCGAGTCCAGCAACCCCGCCTTCCCGGCCGGGCTCCCGGCCGGCACGCTCTTCCACCCCACCTTCCTGTACGAGATCATCTGGAACGTCATCGGCGTCATCGTGCTGCTCGCCGTCGAGCGCAAGCACAGCTGGCGCCGCAGCGAGCGTTTCGGCCTGCCGGTGCCCGTTCCGGGCGCCTACCGACTGCAGTGGGGCAAGGTGCTCGGCCTCTACCTCGTCTGGTACGGCATCGGCCGCAGCTTCTTCGAGTCGATCCGCATCGACCCCAGCCTGATCTTCCTGGGCGTGCGTACCAACGTCTGGGCGGCGTGGGGCGCCGTGCTCGTCGGCCTGGTGATCATCGTCGTACAGACTCGCCGTCACCCCGGTCTCGAGCCGAGTGTCTACCTGCCCGGTCGCGAATGGTCGCCCGCTGCTGCGGTAGACTCTGACGACACGTACACGGACAGCGACGAAGATGGCAACGATGCCGAGGTCGACACCACAACACCGTCCGTTGCGTCGAAAGCCAGGAAGTCCGTCACAAGCGAGGCTGGCCCACGGTCGTAGTACTGACGACGTCACAGGTAGCGGGCCGGATCCGAGGCTCGATCGCCATCATCCTCCCCGGGCCAGCGAAGTCCCACACGCCCTGATTCTCTCGTGAGGACGGTTCAGAATGGCTCTCACGCCAGCCTTTTCCCGGTTTAGCGCGGTGCCGGCCGCATCCGGCATGTATGACCCCGCTCGTGAACGCGATGCGTGTGGCCTCGCGATGGTCGCGACGCTCCGCGGGACAGCGGGTCACGACATCATCGATGCCGCGCTCGGCGCCCTCCGCAACCTCGAACACCGCGGTGCCATCGGTTCCGACGCCGGCACCGGCGACGGCGCGGGGATCGTCACCCAGATTCCGGATGCCTTCTTCCGCGCGGTGGTGGACTTCGACCTGCCCGCCGTCGGCCGCTACGTCGTGGGCACCGCGTTCCTCCCGACCGACGTCGACGAGCGCGCGGACATCACGCGCGCCATCGCGGCGCTGGCCGCCGAGGAGGGCCTGCGCGTGCTCGGCTGGCGCGGGGTTCCCGTGCGCCCCGACGGCCTCGGCAACCTGGCGCGCGAGGCGATGCCGTTCTTCGAGCAGCTGTTCCTCTCGAGCACCCGGCCGGCCACGGACGGCGACCCGGTGCACGGCATCGAACTCGACCGGCAGGCGTTCCGGCTGCGCAAGCGGGCAGAACGCGAACTCAACGCCTACTTCCCCTCGCTGAGCTGCCGCACCATCGTCTACAAGGGCATGGTCACCACGCTCCAGTTGGAGCCCTTCTACCCGGACCTGTCCGACCAGCGCTTCGCGTCGAAGCTCGCCCTCGTGCACTCGCGCTACTCCACCAACACCTTCCCGTCCTGGCCGCTCGCCCAGCCGTTCCGCATGATCGCCCACAACGGGGAGATCAACACGGTGCAGGGCAATCGCAACTGGATGCGCGCCCGCCAGTCCCAGCTCGAATCCGAGTTGCTCGGCGACCTCGCCCCCATCCTGCCCATCGTCACCCCGGGCGCGAGCGACTCGGCCTCCTTCGACGAGGTCGTGGAACTGCTCAACCTCGGCGGTCGCTCGCTGCCTCACGCCATGATGATGATGGTGCCGGAGGCCTACGAGAACCAGACGGACATCGACCCGCTGCGGCGCGACTTCTACGAGTACCACTCCATGCTCATGGAGCCGTGGGACGGCCCGGCCGCCCTCGTCTTCACCGACGGCAGCCTCGTCGGCGCGACCCTCGACCGCAACGGACTGCGGCCCGGGCGCTACCTGGTCACGGACGATGGTCTCGTCGTGCTGGCGAGCGAGATCGGCGTGCTCGACATCGACCCGGCCCGCATCGTGCGCAAGGGCCGCCTCCGCCCGGGCAAGATGTTCCTCGTCGACACCGAGGCCGGCCGCCTGATCGAAGACGACGAGATCAAGAAGGACCTCGCCGCCGAGCAGCCGTGGGGCGAGTGGCTCGCCAACGGTCGCATCAACCTCCGCGACCTGCCGGAGCGCGAGCACATCGTGCACACCCCGGCCTCGGTCACGCGCCGCCAGCGCACCTTCGGTTACACCGAGGAGGAGGTGCGCATCCTGATCGGCCCGATGGCCCTCAACGGCGCGGAGCCTCTCGGAGCCATGGGCTCCGACACGCCCATCGCGGTGCTGAGCGAGCGCCCGCGACTGCTGTTCGACTACTTCACCCAGCAGTTCGCCCAGGTGACCAACCCTCCGCTGGACAGCATCCGGGAAGAGGTCGTCACCTCGCTCAAGCTCGGCCTGGGGCCGGAGCGCAACCTGCTCGCCGCGACCCCGGAGCACGCCCGCCAGGTGATCCTCGACTTCCCGGTGATCGACAACGACGAGCTGGCCAAGATCCAGCACATCGCCCCCAAGTCGTCGCGGGCGTTCTTCAACCCGACCCGCACCATCCGGGGCCTCTACCGCGTCGACGAGGGCCAGAAGGCCATGGAACAGCGGATCGCCGCGATGTGCGACGAGGTCGACACGGCCATCGAGGACGGCGCGCTGTTCATCGTGCTCTCCGACCGCGACTCCAACAAGGACATGGCGCCGGTGCCCTCCCTGCTCATGCTCGCCGCGGTGCACCACCACCTCATCCGCAAGCAGAACCGCATGAAGGTCGGCATCATCGTCGAGGCCGGGGACGTGCGCGAGGTGCACCACGTGGCCCTCCTCATCGGCTACGGCGCCTCCGCGGTCAACCCGTACCTCGCCATGGAATCGGCCGAGGAACTGGTGCGCAGCGGGATGGTCTCGGGCATCACCCCCGAGAAGGCCGTGAAGAACCTCATCAAGGCGCTCGGCAAGGGCGTGCTCAAGATCATGTCCAAGATGGGCATCTCGGTCGTGAGCTCGTACGCGGGAGCGCAGGCCTTCGAGGCGGTCGGGCTCGACCAGGACTTCGTGGACCAGTACTTCACCGGCACCTCGAGCCTGCTCGGCGGCGTCGGCATCGACGTCGTCGCGGCGGAGAGCGCCGCGCGTCACGCCGCGGCCTACCCAGAGGATGGCGCCACGAGCGTTCACGAGCGCCTCGCCATCGGCGGCGAGTACCAGTGGCGTCGCGACGGGCCGCCGCACCTCTTCAACCCGGACACGGTGTTCCGCCTGCAGCACGCCACGCGCGCCCGCCGGTACGACATCTTCCGCGACTACACGCGGCTCGTCGACGAGCAGGCCGAGCACCTGATGACGCTCCGCGGGCTGTTCAAGCTGCGCGACGGGGTGCGCCAGACGGTGCCGCTCGACGAGGTGGAGTCCGTCTCGTCGATCGTGAAGCGCTTCTCGACCGGCGCGATGAGCTACGGCTCGATCAGCGCCGAGGCGCACGAGACTCTCGCGATCGCGATGAACAGCCTCGGCGCCAAGAGCAACACGGGGGAGGGCGGCGAAGACACCGCCCGGCTCCTCGACCCGCAGCGACGCAGCGCGATCAAGCAGGTGGCGTCCGGCCGGTTCGGCGTCACGAGCATGTATCTCACGCACGCCACGGACATCCAGATCAAGATGGCGCAGGGGGCGAAGCCCGGCGAGGGCGGCCAGCTGCCGCCCACCAAGGTGTACCCCTGGATCGCGCGCACCAGGCACGCGACCGCCGGGGTCGGGCTCATCTCGCCGCCCCCGCACCACGACATCTACTCGATCGAAGACCTCAAGCAGCTGATCTTCGACCTCAAGCGCGCCAATCCCGAGGCGCGGGTGCACGTCAAGCTCGTGAGCCAGTCCGGCATCGGGGCGGTCGCGGCCGGCGTCACCAAGGCACTCGCCGACGTCGTGCTGGTCTCCGGACACGACGGCGGCACCGGCGCGAGCCCGCTCAACTCCCTCAAGCACGCCGGAACGCCGTGGGAACTCGGCCTGGCCGAGACGCAGCAGACGCTCATGCTCAACGGCATGCGCGGCCGCGTGGTGGTGCAGGTCGACGGCCAGATGAAGACCGGCCGCGACGTGATCGTCGCCGCCCTGCTCGGGGCCGAGGAGTACGGCTTCGCCACCGCCCCGCTCGTGGTGTCCGGCTGCGTGCTCATGCGCGTCTGCCACCTCGACACCTGCCCGGTCGGCGTCGCCACCCAGAATCCGGAACTGCGCGCGAGGTTCACCGGCAAGCCGGAGTTCGTCGTCAACTTCTTCGAGTTCCTCGCCCAGGAGGTGCGGGAGTACCTGTCCCAGCTGGGCTTCCGCTCCATCGAGGAGGCGATCGGCCACGCCGAGCTCCTCGATGTGAACGGCGCGATCGAACACTGGAAGGCCGACGGGCTCGACCTCACCCCCATCCTGAGCGGGCCCGAATTCGGCGCGGACGAGCCGCGCTCCAATGTCACGACGCAGGAGCATGAACTCGACAAGCACTTCGACGTGGAGCTCATCCGACAGAGCGCCGGCGCGCTGCTCAGCGGCGAGCCCGTGCGGATCACTCTCCCGATCCGCAACACCGAGCGCGCGGTGGGCACGATGCTCGGCCACGAGGTCACGGTTCGGCACGGCGAGAACGGACTCCCGGCCGGCACGATTGAGGTGTTGCTGAGCGGAACAGCCGGGCAGTCGTTCGGGGCGTTCCTGCCGAGCGGCATCACCCTGCGCCTCACCGGCGACAGCAACGACTACGTCGGCAAGGGACTGTGCGGCGGGCAGATCGTGATCCGTCCGGACCGCACGAGCGGCTTCCTCGCCGAAGAGAACGTGATCGCCGGCAACGTGATCGGGTACGGCGCGACCCAGGGCAGCATGTTCATCCGCGGCATCGTGGGCGAACGCTTCCTCGTGCGCAACTCGGGGGCCACCGCGGTCGTCGAGGGCGTGGGCGACCACGCGCTCGAATACATGACGGGTGGACTCGCGCTCATCCTGGGCGGCACCGGGCGCAACCTCGGCGCCGGAATGTCCGGGGGAACCGCGTACATCTACGACCTGGCCCCCGAGCGCGTCAACCGCGACTCGCTCGCCTCGGGCGAGCTCGAACTGCTGCCCCTGGGCGCCGGTGACGTCGCCATCGTCAAGGACCTGCTCGAGAAGCACCTGGCCGAGACGGACTCGGCCGTGGCGAGACGGATGCTCGGGGACCTCGATGCGACAATGGCGCGATTCGTGAAGGTGCTCCCTCGCGACTACGCGGCAGTGATCGCGACCCGGGCGACCGCCGTCGCCGAGGGACTGGATCCGGACGGCGACGTCGTCTGGAGTCGAATCATGGAGGTGACCGGTGGCTGACCCCAAGGGATTCTTGAAGACGCGGGAGCGAGAGCTCCCGGCCCGTCGACCGGTGAGCCTGCGGCTCATGGACTGGAAAGAGGTCTACGAGCAGGGCGACACGGCCACCGTGCGCAAGCAGGCCGGCCGCTGCATGGACTGCGGCATTCCGTTCTGCCACCAGGGCTGCCCGCTCGGCAACCTGATTCCCGAGTGGAACGACCTGATGTGGCGCGGCGAGGGCCGGCAGGCCATCGAGCGGCTGCACGCCACCAACAACTTCCCGGAGTTCACCGGCCGGCTGTGCCCGGCGCCGTGCGAGAGCTCGTGCGTGCTCGGCATCAACCAGCCGGCGGTCACCATCAAGCAGGTCGAGGTCTCCATCATCGACCAGGCCTTCGCCAACGACTGGGTCGAACCGCACCCGCCGGAGCGCCTCACCGGCAAGACCGTCGCGGTCGTCGGTTCGGGCCCGGCCGGGCTCGCCGCCGCCCAGCAGCTCACGAGGGCCGGCCACACGGTGGCCGTCTTCGAGCGCGACGACCGCATCGGGGGACTGCTGCGGTACGGCATCCCGGACTTCAAGATGGAGAAGAAGCACCTGGAGTCCCGACTGCGCCAGATGCAGGCCGAGGGCACCCGCTTCCGGGCCGGCGTCAACATCGGCGTCGACATTCCGTGGGACGACCTGCGCGCGCGGTATGACGCCGTCGTCGTGGCGACCGGCGCGCTCAAGCCGCGCGACCTGCCGATCCCCGGGCGTGACCTTCCGGGCGTGCACTACGCCATGGAGTACCTGGTTCAGCAGAACCGGGTCGGAGCCGGCGACACGGTCACCGACCAGGTCAGCGCGGAGGGCAAGCACGTCGTGGTTCTCGGCGGCGGAGACACCGGAGCCGACTGCATCGGCACCGCCCACCGTCAGGGCGCGCTCTCGGTGACGAACCTCGCGATCGGACTGCAGCCGCCGAGCGAGCGCCCGAGCCACCAGCCGTGGCCGATGTCGCCCACCCTCTTCGAGGTCACGAGCGCCCACGAGGAGGGCGGAGAGCGGGTCTACCTCGCCTCCACCGTGGAGTTCCTCGCCAACGAGGTCGGCGAGGTTCGCGCCATCCGGGTCGCCGAGACCGAATACCTCGACGGCCGCCGGGTGCCCAAGGCGGGCACCGAGCGCGAGATCCCCGCCGACCTGGTGCTGCTGGCCCTCGGGTTCTCCGGCACGGAGAGCGACCGTCTCGAAGACCAGCTGCGCGTACCGATGGCCGGCGGCAACGTCGACCGGGACGACGACTACCAGACCAGCGAGGCCGGCGTGTTCGTCGCCGGTGATGCCGGTCGCGGCCAGTCGCTCATCGTGTGGGCCATCGCCGAGGGCCGCGCCGCCGCGGCCTCCGTCGACCGCTACCTCGAGGGCAGCACAGAACTCCCGTCGCCGATCCGTCCGACGGACCGAGCGATTTCCCTCTAGACCAGGGGTACCTTTCGTGCCCCGCGATTCGATTTGCACCTAAAAAGAGAGAAACAGATGAGACGCGCAAAGATCGTCGCCACCCTCGGGCCGGCAACATCGAGTTATGAAAACATCAGGGCGATCGTCGAGGCAGGAGTGGATGTCGCCCGCATGAACCTCAGCCACGGCAGCTACGACGTGCACGAGGAGGTTTACTCCAACGTCCGCCGCGCGAGCAAGGACTCCGGTCGCGCCGTGGCGGTGCTCGTGGACCTCCAGGGCCCCAAGATCCGTCTCGGCAAGTTCGAGAACGGCCCGTACGACCTCGCGGTCGGTGACATCTTCAAGATCACGATCGAAGACATCGTGGGCAACAAGGAGATCTCCGGCACCACCTTCAAGGGCCTGCCGCACGACGTGAAAGAGGGCGATCCGCTCCTCATCGACGACGGCAAGGTCAAGCTCAAGGTGCTCTCCACCGACGGAACTGT
This sequence comes from Lacisediminihabitans sp., assembly GCF_043726815.1. NCBI lineage: Bacteria > Bacillati > Actinomycetota > Actinomycetes > Micrococcales > Microbacteriaceae > Lacisediminihabitans > Lacisediminihabitans sp. The sequence continues at coordinate 23,757 of NZ_JAYSJZ010000034.1, read as the reverse complement.
CGTCACGACCGAGGTCGTCGTCGGCGGAGCGGTGAGTAACAACAAGGGAATCAACCTGCCGGGTGTCGCCGTCAACGTGCCGGCCCTCTCCGACAAGGACGAGGCCGACCTGCGCTGGGGCCTCCGCCTCGGAGCCGACCTCATCGCGCTCTCCTTCGTGCGCAATGCCGAGGACATCATCCGCGTGCACGAGATCATGGAGGAGGAGGGCGTCAAGCTTCCGGTGATCGCCAAGATCGAGAAGCCGCAGGCCGTCGACAACCTCGAGGCCATCATCGACGCCTTCGACGGCATCATGGTCGCCCGTGGCGACCTCGGCGTCGAACTTCCGCTCGAGGCGGTGCCGATCGTGCAGAAGCACGCCGTTGAGCTGTCCCGCCGCATGGCGAAGCCGGTGATCGTGGCCACGCAGATGCTCGAATCGATGATCTCGAGTCCGATCCCCACCCGCGCCGAGACCTCGGACGTGGCAAACGCCGTGCTCGACGGAGCGGATGCCGTGATGCTGAGCGGTGAGACGAGCGTGGGCGAGTACCCGGTCATCACGGTTCAGACGATGGCCCGCATCATCAAGTCGACCGAGGAGCATGGACTCGAGCGCATCCCCCCGCTCGGAACCAAGCCGCGCACCCAGGGCGGCGCGATCACCCTCGCCGCCGCGGAGGTCGCCGAGTTCGTCGAGGCCAAGTACCTCTGCGTGTTCACCGAGAGCGGCGACTCCGTGCGCCGGATGTCGCGCCTGCGCCACCACATCCCGATCATCGCCTTCACCCCGGAGGAGGGCATCCGCAACCGCCTCGCCTGGGTGTGGGGCACCGAAACCTACCTGGTGGACCGCAAGACCCACACCGACGCCCTGTTCGGCCAGGTTGACGACGTTCTGCTCGGCTCGAGCCGGGCCGACATCGGCGAGAAGGTCGTCGTGATCGCCGGGTCCCCTCCCGGAATCTCCGGCGGCACGAACGACATGCGGGTGCACCGTGTGGGCGACGCCCACAACGCGGTCGCGCCGGCGTACGCGGCGGAGTAGCCCGCCCGCGCCCGCTCTCCACCTTCCGCTCCACCTTCCGAAATCCATGCAATCCTGCTCAACACGCCGTCGGGCAGGAGCAACACGCCGAGGTAGGGCGAGAAATGCATGGATTTCGGAAGGGGCGGGGAGGGCGGATCCGCACCTGAGTCTGGCCGTCTGCTGTGAAGCTGGCGGCCAGTCTCAATTCTGGCTTTAGTGTGGAAATCACTATCGACGGCTCCGCGGCAGCGGGGCCGTCACTCATCGGGACTGCGACGTCGCGGGTGCGAGACGAGCGGTCACACAGTGATCGGGAAGGACTCCACCATGGCCGAAATCGAGAATGCCGCAGGACCATTCGACACCTCGGAGGGCCCGCAGGGCCACGACATCCGGGACTGGACAGACCTGGGCCGCGAGATGTGGTCGTACCTGACGGGCCGCGGCGCGGCCGTCAACTACAGCTTCATCGACATGACGGTGGAGGTGCCGCGCGACATCGGCCCCGACGCCCCGCGGGCCACCTGGAAGCTCAACGGCACTCTCCGCGTCACCACGAGTGACGACCTCGCCGCCGGCTCAGATCCGCATCGCGCCTGACCATGGCGTCCCCAGCCCGCCTGGACATCGACCTCACCTTCTCGCTCGTGGAGCCGGGGACCCCCGACTCGACGAGCGACTCGCTCGAGGGCACGGTGACGGCCAGCGGCACCCACGTCGAGGTCTATGCCAGCAAGCCTGAACTCTTCGTGCAGCGCCGGGCAGTGAAGCTCTCCGACCTGCGAGCGATCGCGGCCGAGGTCGCCGCGCTCGGACTCACCGTGTCGTTCTCCGGGCCGCACGGGCTGATCGGGCGAATCGGTGCCGTGAACGCCCCGCTGAACCAGCGTCTGGTCACCCGTTCGCCGCACATTGTGCTGGGCAGCACCAAGGCGCTCGCCCCGCTTCTGCGCCGGCCGGATCCGTCGGCCGCGCAGTCCATCCTGTTGCCACCGCCCACCCTGTTCCCGCTCGTGCCGACGGTGAGCCGGAGGGTGCGGCGACGGGTGACCACCACCCACTACACGCCGGGATCCGGCCGGCCCAGGCTGATCTTCGTGGTCGGGTCGGAGAACTGGGACGGCCGACCGCCGCGGGAGTTCGACCTTCTGCCCACGGTGACGCGGATCGGATCGAGCGAACAGGCGCACCTGCGGCTCGAGGGCCTCGACCCCGTGCACGCCGAGATCCGGCACGACGAGAACGACGAGTACGTGTTCTACCCTCGCGGAGAGGTCGCCGGGGGTGTTGAGCGGGAAAAGGGCGTCGGCCAGATCCTGCGCACCGGCGCCCGGATCGAGATGGGCCAGTGGCCATGGCTTTCTTCCGCGAGGAGTATGCGGACCACGGGCGCCCGTTCGGCGGCCGTGTGGGCGGAGAGTTCGCCGTGCAGAAGCCACAACCCGGCCGCGCCGAGCGGGGGCCGGACGGAATCGCCCGGCCAGACTAGGGTCAGCCGAGCGACGCGACGGCTCCCACAACCACGAGCGGCGTGGTGATGCCCAGCACGAGTGCATGGCTCACCGACCCCAGCAGGAGTCGGCGGATTCCGTGCAGTCCGTGATTGCCGACCACGAGCAGGCTCGCCCCCCGTGCCGCCTCGCCGAGCACGTCCTGGGCCCTGCCGCGGGCGAGAAAGTGTTCGACGCTCACGCCGGGGTAGTCCCGGGCCACGGTCGCGAGCGCCTCGTCGAGCACATGCCGGTGCATGGTCTCGAGCGACTCGAGGAAGTCGTCGTCCGGAACGTAGACGTCCTGCCAGACCGCGGGCTCGAGCCAGGCGTGCACGACGCGCAGCGACTCGCTCCGGCGCAGCGCCTCCTCGGCGGCGAAGGTGAGGGCTCCGTGGGACGACGGTGATCCATCGACCCCCACGACGATGCCGCTGCCCTCCCCGCCGTCGGCCGGCACGATCGCGACGGGTCCCCGGGCGGATGCCGCGAGCCGCGAGCCCACGGACCAGTTGTAGCGGAACGAGGGCGAGGCCTTCGCGGGCGCGCCGACCACGATGAGGGTGGTGGACGACGAGTATCGGCCGAGCTCCTCCGCCGGGTCACCCTGCACGAGTTCGGACTCGATGGCGATTGCCGGGTAGGCCTCCCGGATGCGGTCGGCGTCTTCCATGAGGGCGATCCGCGCGGCGGCGGCCGGGGAGTTGGCCGCGAAGAACTCGGAGGCCGCGATGTGTTCGTCCGATGCCTGCACCAGATGCAGTTCCTTGCCGACGCCCCTCTCGACTGCCCAGTCCACCGCCGCCCGTGCGGAGGCCGTGCCATCCCAGCCCACTACCGTCTTCTCGATCACGTCGTGCCGCCCTTCGTGCGTAACCATTCCTGTGCTGCGAAACTATCCAGCGCGTCGACGGACGACTAGGGGCTTTGGTCACAGGTGCCGCGGCGCGCCCGGCTACGCTGGCCTCAGCGCGGTCGGGCGGCGACGTGGCCGCCCTCGAGGGACTCGATGGAGGTGTGCGTGTCACACGACATCGCCTCGGACGCGGCACCCTCGCGAAGGGAACGCCACCATGCCGTCCGCTCGCGCATCCGCGGCAGGGGCTACTTCCGGCGCCTCGGTCCCGGGATCGTCACGGGGGCCGCCGACGACGATCCATCGGGCATCGGCACCTACTCCCAGGTAGGGGCGGCCACCGGCAACCGTCTGCTCTGGAGCGCTCCCGTGCTCCTCCCGCTGGCGTTCGCGGTGCAGGAGGCCTGCGCGCGGCTGGCCCTCGTCACGGGCAAGGGACTCGCGGGCATCATCCGGGATCGGCTGCCCCGACCGCTGCTGTTCCTCTGCGTGGCGCTCGTCACCATCGCGAACACGGTGAACATCGCCGCCGACATCGGGTCGATGTCCGCCGCCCTCCGACTGCTCGTGCCGGTGCCGCAGTTCCTCGGGGTTGTCGGGTTCGGCGTGTTGATCGTGCTCGCCGAGATCTACGTGCCGTACCACCGTTACGCCAAGGGCCTCCGCTGGTTGTGCCTGTCGCTGCTCGCGTATGTCGCCGTGCTGTTCGTCGCGAACGTGGACTGGCCGCAGGTGGGACTTTCGCTCCTCGTTCCGCGCATCGACTGGGGGAAGACGGACATCGCCCTATTGATCGGCCTCGCCGGCACGACGATCTCGCCGTACCTGTTCTTCTGGCAGTCCGCCGAGGAGATGGAGGCCAGGGCGGCTGAGAAGGACTACGCCGTCAACGAGATGCACATTCGGGCGATGCGCGGCGACGTCTTCGCCGGGATGGCCACGGGGGTGTTCGTGATGGCGGCGATCATGATCACCGCCTCCGCCACGCTGCACCGCGCGGGCATCACCACCGTTCAGACGGCAGAGCAGGCCGCGCAGGCCCTCACTCCGCTCGCCGGGCCGTTCGCCGGGGTGCTCTTCCTGCTCGGAATCGTGGGGACCGGCCTCCTCAGCGTTCCGGTGCTCGCCGGCGCCACCTCATACGCGATCGCCGAGACCTTCGGCTGGCGGGAGAGCCTGGAGCGTCGGCCCAGCCAGGCGCGGGCCTTCTACGCGGTGATCCTCGTGTCCATCGTCGTGGGGCTCGCCCTCAACCTGATCGGCCTCGACCCCATCCAGTTCCTGTTCATCGCCGCCGTCACGAACGGGCTGGCCGCGCCCATCCTCATGGCGGTGATCTGGTGGTTGGCCAGGGACGAGCGGCTGCTCGGCCGCTGGAGAAGCCCCCTCTGGTCCCGCCTCCTGCTCGGCGGGGCGATCGTCGCGATGACCGCGCTGCCGGTGCTCTGGCTCATCGCCCCGGCTTGAGGGCCCGCCCGGTCGGGAGTGCGCCCGGGCGTGCCGATGGCCGGGAGCGTGTCGCCCCCGGCCATCGGCCGATCCGTGCTGCTGGTGCTACTGGCCCGCCGTGGCGCCCTGAAGACGCTCGGCGATCTTCTGAATCTGCGCGCCGTATCCGCCGCTCAGGGCGGTGGCCTCCGCCTTCGTGGCCTCGACGCCCGCCTGCGGGGCCGGCGCGTTCTTGATCGCCGTGAGGTCGGACTGCAGGTTGGCCGGCAGCTGGGCGAACAGGTCGGGGTGCCCGATGAGGGTCGTGGCGACCTTTTCGGCCGACTGACCGAGGTCCTTGCCCTGGGCGATGTCGCTGCGGAGCTCGTCGCGAAGCGATCCGGCGAACGGATGCTTCGCGCCGCTCTTGAGGTTGGTCGCGGCCGACTTGATCTCCTGGCCGTATCCACCGGCGAGGGCAGTGGTCGAGATCTTCTCGGCGTCCTTGGTCGCGTCGGCGGCCGGCGCCTTCGCGAGCGTGCCGAGGTCGGTCTGGAGCGCGGCCGGAAGCTTCGTGAGAAGCTCGGTCTTACCGACGGCGAGCACGGCGAGCTTCTGTGCCTTCGCGCCGTCGACGGTGGACTGGAAGAACGCCTCGCGAATCTGCTTGGCGACGGTGGCGCCGAAGGCGTGGCCGTGGTGGCCGTCCGTGTGAGCCGACGCGGAGGCGCTGGCCGTGGGGGTCGAGGGGGTGAGGGGGGATGCCGATGCACCGGCGACACCGACGCCGAGGAGTGCTCCGGCGGTGAGCACGGATGCGGCGCCGACGGCGATGCGCTTCTTCAGGGGGGTGTTGAACACGGCGTTGCTCTGGTTCTGAGTCATTGCGAATACCTCTCTCTAACCCGCGGCCGATTCCGGCAGGAGGCCGAAGCTGGCCGCATTTGGGCACCGGGCGAGCGTAGGCAGTCGGTCTGGGTCCGCGGTCCGTGGGCGCTGGCAATCCTCCGGGTTTTTGGCGAGTCGACCGCGCGGGCGCGGCAATGACGCTGGCCGGAGAATCTGGGTTTGCCTCTTCGCGGCGTGCCTAGGCCAGGTAGGAGTTGACGATGAGATCTCCGCGCACCTCGCGCAGTTCGTCGAGCACTCTCTCGATGAGGGTCGCCGACACTCCGGATGCCTGGATGTCGTGCGGTCCGATGGGCTGCAGCTTGCCGCAGCGCACCCGGATCACCTCCCAGCCCGCCGAGCGCAGCAGCCGGTCCTTTCGGCGGTCGGTCTGCTCTCGCCGCCCCACGTGTTCGAGGCCGTCCCGGCCGGTGGTGTCGTATTCGATGGCGACCCGCAGTTCGGCGATCACGATGTCGGGCCAGACCTCGACGTGGCTGAAGAACGGTCGAGGCACCCGCACCGCATTCTGCGCCAGGTCGACCGCCAGCCGCGTGGAGAGTCGCTGCCGCAGGTCGGCCTCGGCCGCGGAGGCGGTGGCCGGGGCCCAGGGGCTGGAGAACGCCTCGCCGACCTCGACCCGGTCGGCCGCGGCGCGCGCGTGCAGGCAGGTTCGGCAGCGACTGCCGCCGAGCATCCGCTCGATCGTGGCCTCGTAGCTGCCGTGCCCCTTCGGGCAGAGCCAGGTGTAGCGGCGGCCGACCCGGGTCTCGTCCGCCAGCTGCCCGCGCATCCGGGGGGCCACGATCGACAGCAGCTCGTCGCGAGTGACCGGCGCGCTGTCGAGGCGCAGGCACAGGGAGCAGCGGTCGTCTGCTGGCCCCGCCCCGCCGGGAGCGGCCTCGATTCGATCCGGATCCCGCGGATGCCCGCAGGCGTACGGGGCGAGTTCAGGTGGGGACGCCGCGGATTCGGGCGCGGCGCTCTTCCAGGCGGCCGTCGGGGTCGGGGCCCGACGTCGAACCGCGAGCGCCGCACAGTCCGGGCACCAGGTGGAGCGTCTGCGGGAGGTTCCCGGGCGCTGCCGCTGCTCATCCGGCGTGGCCACGAACCGGTGCCCGGAGTCGCATTGCCACACGAGGTAGACGTCGGCGGCCGGCGGCACCTGGGTGAGGGTGATGCCGTGATTGAGATCGGGATGGTACTGCCGCACCAGCACGGGATAGCGCTCCCAGTCCGCGCGGAACCGCCCGATCTCGTACGGCACGGTCGTGCCCTTTGACCACTGGCGCCTGGACCACCACTGCTCGACCCGCTCCGGCATCGAAGACCCTCCTCGAGCGGCAGCCTAGAACCGACCACCGTCACGGCCCGCGCCCTGGTCGCGCATCCTGGCAAGCAGGCTGTAGCTGTTGGGCACCCGGCCGTCCCACGCCGCAGCCGCGGCACCGTCCGGTCGCCAGAACGGTTCGGGATGCTCCGCAAAATGCTCGATCGCGAACCCACCGCGCACGAGGGCCATCACGAGCTCGGCAAGGGTGTTCTGCCGTTCCACCGCACCGTGGGCGGGAAAGGTGTCGTTGACGTTGGTGCGGGCGAAATAGCTGCGATCCGCACGCACCCGGATCTCGTCGGTGTCCCACGCCCACAGTGGCACCAGCGGGTGCGCCTCGTAGATGAAGAGGTGGCCGCCGGGCCGCAGCAGACGGGTCAGCTCCATGAGCCAGGCCGCGAGGTCGTCGACCCAGATGAGCGCGCCTTTTCCGGTGTAGATCAGATCGGCGCATCCGGAGTCCAGCGTGCTGTTCGGCATTTGCGCCACCAGGTAGTGGCAGGGTACTCCCAGCTCGTGCGCGCGCCGCTGTGCGGAGGCGACGGCGGTCGGGCTGTAGTCGACGCCGACGACCGACCGCGCACCGAGGCTGACCAGAGCGACGTCGTCGATCCCGTGTCCGCTCATCGGGTGCACGACGTCGGCTCCGGCCTCCAGAAGCGGCCGAAGAAGCCGCTCTTCGGTCGGCAGCAATGTCGCGGTACGGGCCTCGGTGAGCAGGGCCTCGTATTCGCGAATGTGCTTCTGAGACGCCACTTCCCAGGCGCGCCTTGTCTCGTCATCGATGTTCCCCACCGTTCCAGTATGTCCTGCACTCTCGCGGCGCGTGCGCGGCACGGGCCGCGACTGATCTCTCTCTTGCGGTATTTCCCCGCTGTCTCCAGACTCCTGTGTGTGAGGGGTCGATTCCCGAGACCCCGGCGCACCACCCGACGAGCTCTGGAGGACAGCATGGACGACACAACGGATTCAGAATCGGTTGCCGACGCGTTCGACGACCGCACGATCGACCTCGCGACTTTCGATACCGACGTCACCATGGAGGACTGGGCGACGAAGTATCGGGTAGGCGACATCCGCCTCAGCCCGTACTTCTTCTTCACCCCGATCGAGACGCTCACCCCCACCAAGACCGTGGGCCTCGGCCGCACCAACCTCACCCTCATCATGGCGACGATCGTGCAGACGGATGCCGCTGCCCCCTACGCGGGATTCGATCGCCAGGCGACCCCGTCGCGCAATCCGGCGGTGTCGATGCATTTCGCGCCGAGCGCCTACGGAATCAGCACTGTCGGCACCTACGTGATGACCTTCACCGTGGAGACGAACGGTCCGAGCACGTTCACGGTGGGCGGCTACGCGGGCTCCGGAACGCTGTCCGGCGCCGGCGCCAAGCCGGTCAACGGCAGGCAGACGATCACGCTCATCCTCAAGGACGTGCAGCCGTCGCAGCAGGTCTACGGGTCGATCGAGCAGACGGCCGGGTCGTCGTGGCTCTGGTACTCGACGAGGGTGAGTTACCCGCCGCTCGTGTTCCAGCTCTAGGGGTCAGACCCGAAAGACATCGTTGAGGGTGACGGTTCTCAGGTTGCGTTCCCGGATGATCTCCAGCAGTTGCGGGTACACCGTGGTCACCGGCGCGAAATTGGCGTGCCCGATCACGATGTGTTGCGGCAGAAACCAGGTGGTCGCGAAGTCCACAACCTGCTGAGGGGTGATGAGGCCGGAATCGGACAGCGAGCCGTACCACATGACCGGGGCACGATAGCCGATGCTCGCGGCGACCGCCTCGGTGCGGGCGTTCGTGTAGCCGTATGGCGGACGGTAGAACGGCGCGGAACTCACCCCGTAGAGGTTGCGGATGAACCGGTCGTTCTTCTGCAGTTCGCTCACGATCCCGGCGTCCGAGAGCTTGAGGAGATTCGGGTGCGAGAAGGTGTGGTTGCCCAGCTGGATCTGGCCACTCTCGACCATCGGGCGCAGGGCCGGGGCGTTGTCCGTCCATGACGGGTTCTGGCCGTTGACGAAGAAGGTGAGTCTGGTGCCACTGTCACGGGCGAATCGGGCGTACGCGGCCACGACGGCGCTGTTGGTGCCGTCGTCCACGGTCCAGGCCAGGAGGTTGCCCTTTCCGGGCAGGCTGTAGATCTTGCCGCCCGGCAGGGGCACCTTCACGAGCGCCGGCGGCTCGACGGGAGGCGTCGTAGGGGTCGTGGAGGGCGTGGGGGACGAGGTGGGCGGCGTCGGTGTCGGTGTCGCTGTCGGTGATGCCGTCGGGGAGGAGGTCGGCGAGGGGGTCGGGAGGGCGCTCGGCGAGTCGGTGGGACTGGGGGAGGATCGGGCGTTCGGTTCGATCGGATACCGGTCGATGGCGCAGCCCGCGAGCGAGAGTACGGCGGCAGCAGCCAGGGCCGTGAGCAACTCTCGACGTTCCACGAAGTCAACCTATCCGAAGTGCCTCCCGGCGCCACGCAGGCCGGGACTCGATCCTCGCCGCGACCGGACTCCGCCTGGCGTGACCTAAGTCCCTTCATTGTCAATTCAGTGGACCGTAGTCTCGGGATTCGCGCACGGAGCGTCGGAAGGTTGACGATGGCAAAGAGCACCGGAATCGCAGAGCTCGATGCGCTCTTCACCGCGCGAAAGGGCCGCGTCGATTTCGTCGACGTTCCGGAACTCGCATTCTTCTCGATCGACGGAGGGGGCGCCCCGGCCGGCCCGGAGTTCCAGGCGGCGCTGAAGGCCCTCTACGCCGTGAGCTATGGCGCCCACTTCCTGGTGAAGAAGCAGACCGGTGCCGCCCCGCGGGTCATGCCGCTCGAGGCTCTCTGGTGGGCGGAGGGCGCCACCGCGGATCAGCTCGCCCATCCGGAGTCCTTCACCGAGTCCGACCGGGGCACCTGGCGATGGCGCGCGATGATCGCCCAGTTGCCGCCCATCGACGAGACGGTCATCCAACGCGCGATGGAGCAGGCCCGGGCGAAGGGCGGCGCGATCGGTGCACTCCGCTTCGAACGGTGGGCGGAGGGCCCATCCGCCCAGATCATGCACGTCGGGCCCTACGCCACCGAGTCCACGAGCATCGCCGCTCTGCACGCGGGCATCGCCGCCCGCGGTTCGCGACCCCGGGGCAGACACCACGAGATCTATCTGGGCGATCCGCGCAGTGCGGCCCCCGAGAGGCTTCGCACCATCCTTCGCCAACCCGTCGAACCGTCAGCCTGACCCGTTGGGCACCAGGAAGCGGAGTCGCACACAGTCCGGCGCCGGCCAACATGGTGCTCGCCGCCACGCGGGTCGCCGCCGATCGCGATCGAGAGCGACGGGTCGCAGACCTCGCTCAAGAATCGCTAGCCCTTTCCCGGGTGATCGCCGCCGCCCGGGTGTTTGTCTGGCGGACCGGTCTTGCGTGCCGCGGCCCCGTCGCTCACCGTGACCGTGACGGTCCCGCCCCGGGAGATGCTGGAGCCGGCGCTCGGATCGGACGACACGACAGTTCCTGCCGGCAGCGCCGAGGAGACCACCTCGCCCTGGGCGAAGGCCAGTCCGATCTGCTCGACGAGTCGTTTTGCGGCGGAGACGCTCTGGCCGACGACGTTCGGCATCCGGATGGTCGACCCCCGCAGCAGCGCGGGCGGCGGTTCCGGGAACGCGTGACCTGCGCCGTAGACCGCGCTCGCGTCGAGCGATGCGAGAATCGGCCTCATCACGGCGGTGCGGAGGTTCGAGGCGAGGGTGCCGCCGATGGAGATGCGACGCAGGTTCTGAAAGCCCGTGATGTTGCCGATCCACACCGCGGTCGAGGTCTGCGAACTGGCCGCCACCATGTAGCTGTGCAACGCCTCGGCGGTGCCGGTCTTGCCGAGGAGGGGCGTGCCATCCCGGGGGTTCGCGCTCGCGCCCGTACCGCCGGGCTGGAGTGGGCCCTGCAGGTCGAAGGCGGCGGCGGCTGCCACCTCCGGCGAGATCACCTGGCTGCAGCTCTGTGCCTGGCCCGGCAATTCCTTCCCGTCCGGCGCGATGATGCGGTCGACGGCGATCGGCTGGCAGAGCTTGCCGCCACCCGCCACGGTGGCGTAGGCGTTCGCCATGGTGAGCGGTGACGGGGTGTTCGTGCCCAGGATCGTGCCCGGGTCGTGGGCGAGTTCGCTGTCGTCCGCGTTGTGCACGCCCATCGAGGTGGCGACGTCCCGGATGTCGCAGAGGTCCAGCTTCGACGCCATGTTCACGAAGGCCGCATTGACCGATCCCTTGGTGGCGGCCAGCACGTTCATCTGCCCCTGGCTCACCCCGCTGTCGTTCTTCGGGGAGTAGCCGCGGGCAACGGTGTAGACGCCGCCCGGGTCGCACCGGGACGGGAACGACCGGTACGAGCGGATGTTCGCGTCCACGTATTCCTGCAGCCCGTGGCCGTTCTGCAGCCAGTTGACGAGGGTGAAGAGCTTGTAGGTGGAGCCGGTGGGGAATCCGGACGACCCGCCGTACCTCTTGTCGGTATTGAAGTTGATGGCGGTGGACTCAGCCGGGTCGGCCAGGCCGGTTTCGTCGAACGCCTTGTTCTGCGCCATGGTGATGATGCGACCGGTGCCGACCTGCACCGTGCTGACCGCGCTGCCGAGCGCGAACCGGGTCTCCCTGGCCGGGGTGCGCGCCGCGAGGTCGGCCTCGGCGACCTCCTGCTGGTCGAGGTCGATCGTCGTGTAGACCGAGTATCCGCCGCGCTCCCACGCCGCCTGGCGGGCGGCCGGCGTCGCGCCGAGACTCGTCAGGTCTTTGACACTGTTCATCACGTAGTCGCAGAACGGCTTCGCCGCCGAGGCGTACGAGCAGCCATTGGTGGCGGCACTGAGCTTCACCGTGGTGGCGTCGACCGGCACCGCGATCGCCTCGTCGAACTGCTGCCGGGAGATCATCGACTCGTCGAGCATGCTTCCGAGGATGGCGTCCCGGCGGCTCTGGTTGCGTTGCCAGTTGTCGGGCGAGCCCGGGGCGCGCAGGTTCGGCTGCTGCACGATGGCGATGAGGCTCGCGGCCTGGGCGAGGGTGAGCGCCTTGGCCGTCGTGGAGTAGTACTGCTGAGCTGCGGCCTCGATGCCGTAGGTGTTGCCGCCGAACCCGGCGATGTTGAGGTAGGCGAGCAGGATCTGGTGCTTGCTGTAGCGCTTCTCGAGTCCGACGGCGAGCTTGGCCTCCCTGAGCTTTCGATCGAGGGTCGTCGCCTGGGCCGCGGCCTTGGCCGCAGCGAGCTTCTTGCGGTCCGTGATGGTGGCGATGGCCTGCTGGATGGCCAGTTGCTTCACGAGCTGCTGCTCGATGCTCGAGGCGCCCTGGAGCTTCTTTCCGGCGAGGTTGTTGAGGGTGGCCCGGGCGATGCCCGCGAGGTCGACGCCGCCGTGCCGGTAGAACCGCACGTCCTCCGCGGCCACGAGGGCGTCCTTGGCGAAGTCGGAGACGGCATCCCACTTCACCTCCTGCCGGTTCTGGTCGTAGATCTGGGCGAATTGCACCGGTTGACCGGCGCGCAGGCCGTAGAGCACCGTGCGCTGCGACTGCTGGCCGAGGGTCACGTACTCGGGCAGCCGGTCGAAGACGTTCAGCGCGCCCATTGTCGCCTTGCTCGTGATGGCGATCATCGGGGTGAACAGTGCGGCGACAAGCACACCGGCGATCACGCTGAATCCGAGCAGGCCGAGAAGGCCGCCGAAGGCCGACGAGGCGGTCGGCTTCAGGGAGGTCTCCGTCATCCAGTCCGTGCCCGCCATAGTCTGAGGGTACCTCAGTAAAGAGAATGGGGCGGCTGCGCCACGCTAGAGCCCGAATCCGCCGTCGCTCGTCAGCACCTGACCGACCATCCAGCGGCCCTCGTCGGTGGCGAGCCAGCCGATGAGGCGGGCCGGATCGGTGGGCCGGCCGAAGCGACCGAATGGCGTCTCACGCACGGCGCGTTCGATCTCGTCGAGGGGGCGATCCGTGGTCTCCGGGTCGAGATAGCCGGTGTTGACCGGCCCGGGATTGACGGTGTTGAGCACGATGCCCCACGGCAGGAGTTCGCTCGCCACGGTGGGGGTCACCCCGGCCAGGGCCGCCTTGCTGGTGGCGTAGGCGACCTCCCCGCGCACGGCGCCGTGGAGTTGTCCGGAGGTCATCCAGATCACTCGTCCCGTGGCGAATTCGTCCACCGGCCCGGGCGGCGCCGCGCGCTCTCCCGGGCGCAGCGGAGCGGAGCCGCCGTGCCCGCTGAACTGTTCGGCGAACGCCCGGGTGAGCAGGAGCGTCGAGCGGGTGTTGACGTCCCAATGGCCGTCAAGCAACTCGGCCGTCATGTCGAAGATCGAGCCGTCCGAGCCGCTCCTGGCGTGGTTGCAGATGAGGATGTCGAGTCTGCCGGTGAGCGCCCGGGCGGCCGTCACGAGGGCGTCTGCCGCGGCGGGCTCCGCGAGGTCCAGTGACAGATCCCCGAAGGCGGCACCCTCGCGTTGCGCCGAGACGATCCCCGAGCGCACCTCGGCCAGATCGTCCGCACCCCAGGGCTGGCCGGCATCGTGGGGAACGAAGTGCTGGATGAACACGTCGGCGCCGAGTTCGGCCAGCTGCCGGGCGACGGCGAAACCGATTCCCTTGCGTCGGGAGACCCCGGTGACGAGCGCGGTCTTGCCGAGCAGTGCGGCGGTCTGGTGCATGCGGAGGCTCCAATGCGGGGCGGGAATCGCGTCCCTCGAGCCTCGCACACGAGGACTGGCGTCCCATCCCGTCAAGTCGTTGACGGCTCATTGCCCTTCCCCCCACGCCCGCCGAGTGCAATCATGAGCGAATCGCAACGACGCGGTCGAGGAGGACCAGATGAGCGATTCCACCGGCAATTTCACACCCCCCGAACCCGCCACGGCCGCGTGGACCGAGGTCGGGGGAGAACCACCGGACGAGGCCGAACCGCCGGACAAGTACGTGTTCGAGGTGGAGAAGGGCCTGTGGGACCAGCGCTTCGCCTGGATCACCGGAATCGTGACGGGGATCGCGATCCTGCTGGAGATCATCCTCACGGCATCCATCACCTCCTCGATCGGACTCGCCTCCGCCGCCCAGACGGTGGGGAAGGGGGACGTGATCAACGGCACCTTCGTCGAGCGGTTCGGCGCCTACCTTGCCGTGATTGCCCTGATGCTGGGGGTGGCCATCATCACTTTCGGCGGCTGGCTCGCCGCCCTCGAACTGCGCGGGCGGCTCTCGGTCGCCAAGCCCACCACGGTCACCGTGGCCGCCCCGCCCGGCAGCAAGGAGTTGTCCGGGTTCGAGCCCTCCGTCGTGCTCGAGGCGGTCGGATCGATGGCGGAGAAGCTCGGCCGGGTGCGCGGAACGGTGGCCGTCTTCGTGGCGGGAATCGTGCTCGCCGTCTGCGCGCTTGCGGTCGGCGCCACGCTCATCGCGGCCTCCGCGGTCTCCGGCGACACGGAGCCATCACCGAGCGCGACAAGCACCACGACACCGACACCCAGCCCGACGCCGTCGAGCCGGTGACCGCGGTGGCATCCGAGAACCGGGCCGCGGCCCGCCCGTTAATTGTGCCGGTGGGGGGACTCGAACCCCCACGCCCTTTCGAGCAAAGCATTTTGAGTGCTCCGCGTCTGCCATTCCGCCACACCGGCGCACGATAACGTCTCAAAGAATACCGTAGGCTTTAGCGCGTGACAGACCAGGAAAGCGCTCCTCAGACCCCCCGCCGCGTTGTTGTGGCCGAAGACGAGTCGCTCATTCGCCTCGACATCGTCGAAACGCTCCGGGACGCCGGATTCGAGGTCGTCGGCGAGGCCGGTGATGGCGAGACTGCCGTCGCCCTCGCGACCGAGTTGCGACCAGACCTCGTGATCATGGACGTGAAGATGCCCCTCCTCGACGGCATCTCCGCCGCCGAGAGGCTCTCCAAGAACCACATCGCCCCGGTCGTGCTTCTCACGGCGTTCAGCCAGAAGGAGCTCGTCGAGCGAGCCACCGAGGCCGGCGCCCTCGCCTACGTGGTGAAGCCGTTCACGCCCAACGACCTGCTGCCCGCGATCGAGATCGCTCTCGCGCGCTACGCCCAGATCATCACCCTCGAGGCCGAGGTGAGCGACCTCGTCGAGCGTTTCGAGACCCGCAAGCTCGTGGACCGCGCCAAGGGCCTGCTCAACGAGAAGATGGGGCTCACTGAGCCGGAGGCGTTCCGCTGGATCCAGAAGGCATCCATGGACCGACGCCTCACCATGCACGATGTCGCCCAGGCGATCATCGAGCAGCTCTCCGCCAAGAAGTAGCCGGCGGGGGTGCACCGCACCCGGAGTTTCCCGTTCCGCCTTGCGCCCGTGGGTCACGCATCTCCGGCGCCTTCGGCACGGGACGGCTCGCGCCTACTGGTCCTTGAGGAAGTTCGTCATCCGCACGGTGGAGAGGCGGCGGCCCTGCTCGTCGCGGATCACGATCTCATGGGTCGCAAGCGTGCGGCCGAGGCTGAGCGCGATGCAGGTGGCCGTGACCGTGCCGCTCGAGATCGATCGGCTGTGCGTGGCGTTGATCTCGATGCCGACCGCGACCCGGCCGGGACCGGCGTGGATGGCCGAGGAGATCGAGCCGAGCGACTCGCCGAGCACGACGTGGGCGCCGCCGTGAAGGATTCCGATCACCTGGGTGTTGCCCTCCACCGGCATAGTCGCCACCGAGTGCTCCGCCGACAGCTCCAGGTACTCGATACCCATCTTGCGCGCGAGTTCGCCGCCGCCGCTGGCGATCAGCCGGTCGAAGAGTTCGGGCGCGAGGTGCTCGGGGAGTTTGGTCATGGGCTTCCTTGGGCTGTGTCTTCGACGTGTCGGCAGCCACGGTTAGGCTGGCTGCGTGCCGGACAACGAAAAGCCTACCCTCCTCGTTATCGACGGGCATTCGCTCGCGTTTCGGGCGTTCTATGCCCTCCCCGTCGACAGCTTCCAGAACCGTGAGGGGCAACACACCAACGCCATTCACGGCTTCATCGCGATGCTGATCAACCTCCTCCAGAACGAGAAGCCCACCCACCTCGCGGTGGCATTCGACATCTCGAGGTACTCCTTCCGCACCCGCGAGTACCCCGAGTACAAGGGCACGCGGGGGGAGACGCCACCGGAGTTCGTGGGGCAGATCCCGCTGCTCGAGGAGGCGCTGCACGCCCTCGGCATCACCACGGTGACGAAGGAGGACTACGAGGCGGACGACATCCTCGCGACCCTCGCCACACAGGGCGCCGCCCAGGGCTACCGGGTGCTCGTCGTCTCGGGCGACCGCGACGCCATCCAGATGGTCAACGACGACGTCACGCTGCTCTACCCCAACGCGCGCGGGGTCTCCGAGCTCAAGCGCTACGACCGGGACGCCGTCTTCGACCGGTACGGCATCGAGCCGCACCAGTATCCGGATGTCGCGGCCCTCGTCGGCGAGACGAGCGACAATCTCATCGGCATCGACAAGGTGGGGGAGAAGACCGCCGTCAAGTGGATCAACCTCTACGGCGGCCTCGACGGGGTGCTCGCCCATGCGGACGAGATCAAGGGCGTCGTGGGCGAGAAGCTGCGCGAGCAGAAGGAGAACGCGATCCGCAACCGGCGGCTCAACCACCTCCTCACCGACGTGGAGCTGCCGGTGGGTCCCGCCGACCTCGCGCGCCGACCCATCGACGAGACGGCCGTTCGCTCGGTCTTCGACCGGCTCCAGTTCCGCACTCTCCTCGAGCGCGTGCTCAAGATCGCCGCCGCCGCCGGAGACACGCTGTCGACGGATGCGACGCAGGCGATCGCCACGGACTCGGACTTCGGCATCCCCGTGGTGCGCACCCTCGTGGACGAGGAGCTCGGGCACTGGCTAGACAAGGTGTCCGGCTCGGGCACGGTGCCGCTCGGCCTGCAGCTGGAATACGGCCCGGAGGGCCTGGCCGGCCTCGGGATCGCGTCGATCGACGACAGCGCCTACGTGCCGTGGGCGCCTGGGCGACCGGACTATGCCGCCCTCGAGAGCTGGCTCGCCGGTCCCGCCCCCAAGTACCTCTATGACTCGAAGCCGGCCATCAAGGCGCTCGAGCGGGCCGGGCTGAAGCTCGGCGGCATCGCGTTCGACACCACGATCGGCGCCTGGCTCGTGAAGCCGGGCGGCCACGCCCAGAACCTCGGCGCCCAGGTCTACGACTTCCTCGGCGACCGCCTCGTCGAGTCCGACCCCAACCAGCTCGTTCCCGAGACCGACGCGCAGAGCGTGGCCACCGAGGCCTGGTACATCCTGCGGGTCACCGAATACCTCGCCGAGCGTCTGGATGCCGGCTCCCGCGCGGTGCTCGACGAGATGGAGGTTCCGCTCATCCCGGTGATCTCCCAGATGGAGCGCACCGGAATCACGGTGAACCGGGAGATCCTCAGCCGGCTCAACCGCGAGCTGGGGGAGAAGGCCGCCGACCTGGCGCGCCAGGCCTACGCCGAGATCGGCGGACGCGAGATCAACCTCGGTTCGCCCAAGCAGCTTCAGCAGGTGCTCTTCGAAGACCTCGGCATGCCCAAGACGCGGTCCAACAAGACCGGATACTCCACCGACGCGGCGTCACTCACCGACCTGCAGGAGCAGAATCCGCATCCGTTCCTCGGCCTGCTGCTTCAGCACCGGGACGCCACCAAGCTCCGCCAGATCGTGGAGACTCTCGAGAAGGCGATCGAACCGGACAACCGGGTGCACACCCGCTACGACCAGACCGGAACGAGCACCGGACGCATCTCGTCCACCGACCCGAACCTGCAGAACATCCCGGTGAAGACCGAGGTGGGCCGCGAGATCCGCTCGGCCTTCGAGAGCGGTCCGGAGTTCACGACCCTGCTCACCGCCGACTATTCGCAGATCGAGATGCGGATCATGGCCCACCTGTCCGGCGATCCCGGACTCATCGAGGCCTTCAACACCGGCGAGGACCTGCACCGGTTCGTCGGCGCGCGCATCTTCGGAGTGGCGCCGGAAGACGTCACCTCGGCGATGCGCAGCAAGGTCAAGGCGATGTCGTACGGCCTGGCCTACGGACTGAGCGCCTTCGGGCTGTCGAAGCAGCTGCGCATCGACAATGCCGAGGCGAAACAGCTGATGACCGACTACTTCACGAGGTTCGGCGCGGTGCGCGAATACCTGCGCAGCGTCGTGGAGCAGGCGAGGGAAGACGGCTACACGGAGACCATCTTCGGGCGTCGCCGTCCATTCGGCGACCTGAAGTCGTCCAACCGGGTGCTGCGGGAGAACGCGGAGCGCCAGGCGCTCAACGCCCCGATCCAGGGTTCGGCGGCCGACATCATGAAGCGCGCGATGCTCGGTGTCGCCCACGACATCACGGAGGGCGGCCTCGCCTCGCAGATGCTGCTCCAGGTGCACGACGAGCTCGTGTTCGAGGTGGCCGACGGCGAGCTGGAGGCGCTCACCGCGATCGTCACCGACCGCATGAGCCACGCCGCCGACCTGAAGGTGCCGCTCGACGTGCAGGTGGGCACCGGCAAGAATTGGGACGCGGCGGCACACTGAGTGTCGGCCGCCCGGAGAATCACGACACCGACGGAGCACTGACCATGGCCAGGAAGACCGCACCGGCCCTCGCCGGGCTGCTCGCCGAGGAATCGATCCGGCTGGGCCGGTCGGCGGTGGACCGGGATGACGCCATCCGGCAGGTCGGCGCCGCCCTGCGCGAGTGCGGCGCTGTCGACGATTCGCACGTCGAGGCGATGCTCGAGCGGGAGAGGTCCGTGTCGACCTACGTCGGGGAGGGCATCGCGATCCCGCACGCCACCTTCGCCGGCAGCGATGCCGTGTGCCGCGATGCGCTCGTGATCGTGCAGTTTCCGGCGGGCGTGGACTGGGACGGCCACGACGTGCGGGTCTGTGTGGGCATTGCCGCGCAGGGCAACGGACACATTGCCTTGCTCTCACAGCTAGCCACGGTGCTTCTCGCGCGAGACAATGCAGCAACGCTTTGCGCGGCGACCTCACCGGACCAGGTTCTCGGGTTGCTGCGCCCGAAGCACTCGAAGTAGACCGCGAAGACACCGCGCACGCCCGTAAGGAGTCAGAAATGCCAGAACGCACCGTCTCGGTCGCATCGAGCATCGGCCTGCACGCGCGGCCGGCCGCCCTGTTCAGCCAGGCCGCGGCCAAGGCGGGGGTGCCGGTGACCATCACGAATGCGGCGGGCAAGACCGTGAACGCCGCGAGCATCCTCGGCATCCTGTCCCTCGGCGTGGACCACGGAGACCAGGTCACCATCGCCGCCGACGGCGAGGGTGCGGATGCGGCCCTCGACATTCTCGCTGAACTCCTGGGCCGCGACCTCGACAAGGAGTAGCCGCCGACTCGCCGGAATGGCGGCCTCCCGGCCGATCGGCCCCCTGTCATAGGCTCGGGGCATGACTGATTCCACCGAGACCCACGAGGTCCGAACCCCCACACCGATCGATGCCATCGCCGAAGCCTGGGTCGACACCGAGCTCGACCTTTTCCCCGAGTACCGCGTGTACCTCGGCCGGGAGGGCAGGGAGGGCGAGTACGCCGACTACTCACCGGCCGGCGCCGAGCGGGTGATCGCCGAGGTGAAGAAGACCCTCGCCCAGATCGAGGCGTCCACCCCTGTCGACGCCGTCGACGCGGTGACCAAGATGGACCTGGCCCGGGAGCTGCAGCTCCAGATCGACAAGCACGAGGCCGGCTTCGACCAGCGTGATCTCAACGTGATCGCCTCCGCGCCGCAGGGCCTGCGGGAGATCTTCGACCTCATGCCGACAGACTCCGAGGAGGACTGGTCGCACATGGCCACGCGCATGCGCAACCTCCCGGCGGCCATGAACGGCTACATCGAGACCCTGCGCACCGGCATCGCCGCCGGCAACGTGCCGGCCATCCGCCAGATCCGCGAGGTGGTGGCGCAGGCCGCCAAGCAGGTCGCGGACACCGGCTTCTTCTTCCAGCTCGCGAGCGGGGCGAAGGCGGGGGAGTCCGAGCTGCCGGAGTCGCTGAAGAGCGACCTCGCGTCGGCGGCCAAGGAGTCGGCCGCCGCCTACGCGGTGCTCTCCGACTTCCTGCAGAACGAGCTCGCGCCGCACGCTCCGGAGCGGGATGCCGTGGGCCGCGAGATCTACGCGCTCGCCTCGCGGGACTTCCTCGGCGCCGTCGTCGACCTCGACGAGACCTACGAGTGGGGCATCGAGGAGCTGGCCAGGATGACCTCCGAGCAGGAGGCCATCGCCCGTGAGATCAAGCCGGGTGCCTCGGTGCTCGAGGCGATCGCCTTCCTCGACGAGGACAGCTCGCGCAAGCTGCACGGCACCGACGCGCTGCAGAAGTGGATGCAGGAGACCAGCGACCGTGCCGTCGAGGAGCTCTCGCGGGTTCACTTCGACATCCCCGCCGAGGTTCGGCGGCTCGAGTGCATGATCGCCCCCACCCAGGAGGGAGGCATCTATTACACGCCTCCCACCGACGACTTCTCCCGGGCGGGACGCATGTGGTGGAGCGTGCCCGAGGGTGTCACCGAGTTCGACACCTGGCGCGAGCTCACCACGGTCTATCACGAGGGCGTTCCCGGGCATCACCTCCAGATCGGGCAGGCCGTCTACAACAAGGCGCTGCTCAACACCTGGCGCCGCAACGCCGGCACCTCCGGCCATGCGGAGGGCTGGGCGCTCTACGCCGAGCGCCTCATGGAGCAGCTCGGCTACCTCGACGACCCGGCCGACAGGCTGGGCATGCTCGACGGCCAGCGGATGCGCGCCGCCCGCGTGGTGCTCGACATCGGCGTGCACCTCGAGAAGACGCTGCCAGACGGCTCCGGGCCCTGGACTGGCGACTACGCGTTCGAGTTCCTCGGCAACAACGTGAACATGAGCCCGCAGTTCGTGCGCTTCGAGGTGAACCGCTACCTCGGCTGGCCGGGGCAGGCGCCGTCCTACAAGATCGGGCAGCGCATCTGGGAGCAGCTTCGCGATGAGTCGGCCAGCCGTGAGGGCGCGGACTTCGACATCCGCGCGTTCCACAAGAAGGCGCTCGACATCGGGGGCGTCGGCCTCGACACCCTCAAGGCGGCGCTTCTGCAGTAGTCGTGTCGGCCGCACCCGGCGACGGGTCGCCGTATCGCGCGGTCGTGGGGGGAGCCCTTGACGGGCTTCACCCGCGGCTGCGCGCCTACTTCGGCGCCATCCCGGTCGGCAGCCTCGGCCGGGGCGAGGGCGTCTTCGACGTGGTGGGCACCCCGCGCCGGTGGCTCTGGCCCGCTCTCTGGGTTCTCGGCCGTCAGGGGGTGCTGTTCGCGGTGTGGCAACGCGACGTGCCGTTCACCGTAATCAACCGCCCGATCGTCGACGCCGCCGGCCGCACCGCGGTGGCCGCTCGTGGAGAGCTTCGACGACGAGTCGGGCCTGCAGCAGGTCAGCGTGACGATCGACGCGCCGCTGGTCGGTAGGCTCTACGAATACTCGGGGTCGTTCCGCTACGGCATCCGCACGGGGGAGGCTGGATCGTGACCGATCATGTCGTGATCGCCGGGGCATCCGGATTCATCGGGCACTATCTCGCAGACGCCTTCAGGGGCGAGGGGGCACGGGTGTCCACCGTCGGGCGTGCGGGCGCGGATGCCGAATGGGATGACACCGCCGCCATCGCGCGGCTGCTCGACGGCGCCGACCTGCTCATCAACCTCGCCGGCAAGAGCGTGAACTGCCGGTACACCCCGGCGAACCGGGCGGAGATCCTCCGCTCGCGAGTCGACACGACCCGGGAGTTGGCCTCCGCCATCCGCGCCTGCGCCACCCCGCCACCCCTCTGGATCAACTCGTCAACTGCCACCATCTACCGCCACTCCGACGACCGGCCGATGACCGAGTCGACGGGGGAGCTCGGCGAGGGCTTCTCGGTGAGCGTGGCGAAGGCGTGGGAGGAGGCGTTCTTCGCCGACGACCTACCGGGAACCCGCCGGGTGGCGCTCCGGATGGCGATCGTGCTCGGCGACGGCAGCGCCCTCGTGCCGTTGCGCCGGCTGGCCCGCGTCGGACTCGGCGGCCCGCAACTGGACGGGCCGTGGTTCTCCACGCCGGCCAGGCGTGCGGCGGGCACCTACCACGCGTTCCGCACCCCGCACGGCGCGCAGAGATTCAGCTGGATCCACATCGCCGACGTGCTCGGCATCATCAGCTTCGTGCGCGACCACGGCGACATCCACGGGGCGGTCAACGCCAGCTCGCCGAATCCCACCGACAGCGTCGGCTTCATGGCGCGCCTGCGCGACGTGCTCGGCGTGCCGTTCGGCCTGGCCGCGCCGCGCTGGATGCTGGAGATCGGCTCGGCGCTGATCCGCACCGAGACCGAACTCGTCTTGAAGAGCCGATGGGTCGTGCCGGAGCGCCTCAAGGCCGCCGGCTACCGGTTCGAACATCCCGTTCTCGACCGGGCCCTGCGGGACATCGTCAGCCGATGAGGCCGTTGCGCGCGACCGAGGTGGCGCGGGGCCTGACAGGGCGGTAGACTAGAACGTCGCAATTCTGCGAAGTTTCATCCGCCTGCCTGTCGCGGGACTCTGCACGTCAGAGACACAGCACGTCAGAGACACAACCCCTAGCAAGACCAAGAGAACCACCCTGCGACCGGCCAAACACATGTCCATCCTGGAGCAACTACTACATGACAATCGTAACGACCGAAAAGGCACCGAAGCAGGTCGCCATCAACGACATCGGATCTGCTGAAGATTTTCTTGCCGCGGTCGAAAAGACTCTCAAGTTTTTCAACGACGGCGACCTCATCGAAGGAACCGTTGTAAAGATCGATCGTGACGAGGTCCTCCTCGACGTCGGTTACAAGACCGAGGGTGTCATCCCCTCCCGCGAACTCTCCATCAAGCACGACGTGGACCCCACCGAGGTCGTCCAGGTCGGCGATGTTGTCGAAGCCCTCGTCCTCCAGAAGGAAGACAAAGAAGGCCGCCTCATCCTCTCCAAGAAGCGCGCTCAGTACGAGCGTGCGTGGGGCGACGTGGAGAAGATCAAGGAGTCGGATGGCGTCGTCACCGGTTCGGTGATCGAGGTCGTCAAGGGTGGCCTCATCGTCGACATCGGCCTCCGTGGCTTCCTGCCGGCATCGCTCATCGAGCTGCGCCGCGTGCGGGACCTCACGCCGTACCTCGGCCAGGAGATCGAGGCGAAGATCCTCGAGCTCGACAAGAACCGCAACAACGTTGTGCTTTCGCGTCGCGCACTCCTCGAGCAGACCCAGTCCGAGAGCCGCACCACGTTCCTCAACAACCTCGCCAAGGGCCAGGTTCGCAAGGGCGTCGTGTCGTCGATCGTCAACTTCGGCGCATTCGTCGATCTCGGCGGGGTCGACGGACTCGTTCACGTCTCCGAACTCTCATGGAAGCACATCGAGCACGCCTCAGAGGTCGTCGAAGTTGGCCAGGAGGTCACGGTCGAGATCCTCGAAGTGGATCTCGAACGCGAGCGCGTTTCGCTGTCGCTCAAGGCGACGCAGGAAGACCCGTGGCAGGTGTTCGCACGCACGCACGCGATCGGTCAGGTTGCCCCAGGAAAGGTCACCAAGCTGGTTCCGTTCGGCGCGTTCGTGCGCGTCGCAGAGGGAATCGAGGGTCTTGTCCACATTTCGGAACTCTCCGGCAAGCACGTCGAGCTCGCCGAGCAGGTCGTTTCGGTCGGTGACGAGGTCTTCGTGAAGGTCATCGACATCGACCTCGAGCGTC
>NZ_JAYSJZ010000033.1:0-7407 GCF_043726815.1 Lacisediminihabitans sp. | reverse complement strand
GATCGTGACCGGGCGCAATCGCTCGCCGACAGGGTCGGCCGGGTGGACGTGCACACGGATCTCGACGAGCTGCTGGCGCGCGACGACATCGACGCGGTGGCGGTCGCCACGCCGGCGCGAACCCACCACCCGGTGGTGCTCGCGGCGCTGCGGGCCGGCAAGCACGTGCTCGTGGAGAAGCCGCTGGCCGACAGTCGAGCCCGCGCCATGGAGATGGTGCGCGAGGCCGCGTCCCGAGGCCTTGTGCTCATGGCCGACCACACATATTGCTACACGCCGGCGGTGCTGAAGATTCGCGAACTCATCGCCGAGGGAGCCCTGGGCGACCTGCTCTTCATCGATTCCGTTCGCATCAACCTGGGACTCATCCAGCCCGACGTGGATGTTCTCTGGGACCTGGCCCCGCACGACCTCTCGATCATCGATTTCGTGGTGCCGGGAGGGCTGAGGCCGGCAACGGTCTCGGCCCACGGGGCGGACCCGCTCGGTGCGGGCCGCGCGTGTGTGGGTTACCTCACCTTCCCCCTCCCGAACGGAGCGATTGCCCACGTGCATGTCAATTGGCTCAGCCCCACCAAGATTCGTCGCATGGTCATCGGGGGCACCGCGCGCACCCTGGTCTGGGACGACCTCAACCCGCAACAGCGCTTGAGCGTCTACGACCGCGGGGTGGATCTCGACCAGCAATCGGTGGATGAGGTGGATCGTCGGTCTTCGACGATCTCCTACCGGCTGGGCGACACCTGGTCGCCGGCGCTCCCCGAGCACGAGGCGCTGAGCCTCATGGCCACGGAGTTCGCGACGAGCATTCGGGAGAAGCGGCCCGCTCGCACGGACGGTGAGGCGGGCCTGCGGGTGCTCTCCGTTCTCGAGGCGGCAACCAGGAGTCTCGAGCACGCCGGCACGATGTGCGGCGTCGAGACCTACGAGTCCCTCGCGGCGGTGTCCCGGTGACCGCGCTGCAGGGGGCGGACGTGCTCGTGACCGGCGGGGCGGGAACCATCGGGTCGACGCTCGTCGACCAGCTCGTCGCGGCGGGCGTGGGCCATGTGGACGTGCTCGACAACTTCGTGCGCGGACGCCTGGCGAACCTCTCCGAGGCACTCGAATCGGGAATCGTGCGCGTGGTCGACGGTGACATCCGTGACCGGGATCTCGTGCACGACGTGACCCGCGGAAAGGACCTCGTCTTCCACCAGGCCGCGATTCGCATCACCCAGTGCGCGGAGGAGCCCAGGCTCGCGCTCGAGGTGCTTGTCGACGGGACCTTCAACGTGCTGGAGGCGGCAACCGAGCACGGTGTGGACAAACTCATCTCGGCATCGAGTGCGTCCGTCTACGGCATGGCCGAGCAGTTCCCCACCACCGAGCGTCACCACCACCACAACAACGACACCTTCTACGGCGCTGCCAAGTCCTTCAATGAGGGGATGATCCGCAGTTTCCGTGCCATGAACGACCTGGACTACGTGGCGCTGCGGTACTTCAATGTCTACGGACCCCGCATGGACGTGCACGGTCTCTACACGGAGGTTCTGGTGCGCTGGATGGAGCGCATCGTGGACGGGCAGCCGCCGCTCATCTTCGGAGATGGCAGCCAGACCATGGACTTCGTCTACACGACGGACATCGCTCGCGCGAACATCCTCGCGGCAGCGAGCGATGTTCGAGACGGCGTCTACAACATTGCAAGCGGCACGGAGACGAGCCTCCTGCAACTCGCCCAGGCGCTCCTGAGGGCCATGGATTCCGACCTCGCCGTCGAGCACGGCCCCGAACGCGCCGTGAACGGCGTGGTGCGGCGATTGGCCGACACGACCGCGGCCCGCACGGACTTGGGCTTCGAGGCGAGCGTCGCCCTCGAGGACGGCCTGCGCGAACTCGTCACCTGGTGGCGGCCCCTCCGCGAAGAGATCGCGGCCGGCCGTCCCGAGGTGTCGGTATGACGCGCATCAACGTGATGAAGCCGTGGCTGGGCACCGAGGAGGCGGATGCCGTGGCGGACGTGATCGCCTCCGGCTGGGTCGCGCAGGGTCCCCGGGTTGCGGCCTTCGAGGCGGCATTCGCCGAGGCGATGCAGGCCGAGCACGCTGTCGCCACGTCGAACTGCACGACGGCGCTGCACCTCGCCCTCGTCGTGGCCGGAATCGGCCGGGGCGATGACGTTGTCGTCCCCTCGTTCTCCTTCATCGCGACGGCGAACGCGCCGACCTATGTCGGCGCCCGTCCGGTCTTCGCCGACGTCGATCTCGCCACGGGAAACGTGACCGCCGCAACCATCGAGGCCGCGATCACGGACCGCACGCGAGCCGTGATCGTGGTGGACCAGGGCGGGGTGCCCGTGGACCTCGACGCGATCCGTGCGCTCACCGACCCCCGTGGAATCGTGATCATCGAGGACGCCGCCTGTGGCGCAGGGTCGACGTACAAGGGACGCCCGGTCGGTGCCGGGGCCGACATCGCGGCCTGGTCGTTCCACCCGCGCAAGATCCTCACCACCGGTGAGGGCGGGATGCTCACCACCTCGAACGCCGAGTGGGCCGCGCGCGCGCGTCGGCTCCGCGAGCACGCCATGAGCGTGTCGGCCGCGGAACGCGCCGCCAGCGTGATCGCCCCGCCCGAGGAGTACGGCGAAGTCGGATTCAACTACCGGATGACCGACATGCAAGCCGCCGTCGGTCTCGTGCAGCTCGGCAGGCTGGCCGAGGCGGTGGCGCGCCGCCGCGAGAACGTGGCGACCTACACGCAGCAACTCGGAGACGTATCCGGGCTCCGCATCCTGCGTGACCCGGAGTGGGGAACATGCAACTTCCAGTCGTTCTGGGTGGAGGTGCTGCCGGAGTTTCCCCTCGACAGGGAAGGCCTTCTCGCCCACCTCGCCAACGACGAGATCTCGGCCCGTCGTGGAATCATGGCGTCCCACCGCCAGCCCGCCTACCGCGAGCGGGACACGGGCAGCGCCGACCTCGCGGTCACCGAGAGGCTCACCGACAACACCCTGATCCTGCCCCTCTACCACCAGCTCGAGGCCGACGACCTGCAGCGCGTCGTCGCGTCGATCCGATCGGCAGCCGGGGGTTGAGATGGAGGACATAGTTCTCGTCGGCGCCAGTGGCCTGGCGCGCGAGGTGATCGCGCTGCTGGCCGAAAGCACGAGCCAGCGAGTGGTCGGAGTGATCGACGACAATGCGTCGGCGCTGGGATCCGGCTTCGGAGGAGTGCCAGTGCTCGGGACGATCGAGGATGCGATTGTGCCCGGAACCCGAGCCCTGCTCTGCGTTGGAGCCGGAAGCGCCCGCGAGCGCATCGCGGGGCGGCTGGCCTCGAAAGATATTCTCCAAGCGGAATATGCGACGGTGCTGGACCCGAGCGTGCGGAATCCCGGACGCTGCCCGATCGGGCCCGGCTCCATCCTGCTCGCAAACGTGACGCTCACCGCCGACCTCACCGTCGGGGCACACGTTGTGATCATGCCAGGCGCGACGATCACGCACGACGACGTGATCGAGGACTTCGCCACTCTAGCGGCGGGGGTGTCGCTCGGCGGAGGGGTGCGGATCGGCCGCGGCGCGTACCTCGGAATGAACTCATCTGTGCGCCCGGGATCGACGGTCGGAGCATATTCCACACTCGGCATGGGTGCCGCGCTCCTGTCCGACCTGCCCGACCACCAGACCTGGGTCGGAGTGCCGGCGCGCCCGATCGCGGGCCGCGACCACGTCGGACCGCAGCTGGTCCTCAACCGAGAAGGGGGAATCGCATGACCACCGTTCCGATGCTCGACCTCGCCTGGCAGCACGCACAGATCGCTGAGGAGGTGCGCATCGGGTTCGATCGCGTCCTCGCGGCAACGAGCTACATCACGGGACCCGAGGTCTCCGCCTTCGAGGCGGCGTTCGCCGAGTTCTGCACCGTCGACCACGTTGTGGGGGTGGGCAATGGCACCGATGCACTCGAGCTCGCCCTCCGCGCGGCGGGTGTGCGACCCGGGGACGAAGTGATCGTCCCGGCAAACACCTTCGTGGCGACCGCGGAGGCCGTGGTGCGGGCCGGCGCGACCGTGGTGTTCGCCGACTGCGACGAGAACTTCCTTCTCGATGCGTCGAAGCTCGCTCAGCACATCACTCCGCAGACCCGGGCGGTGATCGCCGTGCACCTGTACGGCCAGACCGCCGATGTCGACGCCATCCGTTCCGTCATCGGCGACGACATCGCGCTCGTCGAGGATGCCGCTCAGGCGCAGGGCGCGAAGTACCGCGGCCGTCGGGCGGGCTCGCTCGGCGACGTCGCCGGCACGAGTTTCTACCCCGGCAAGAACCTCGGTGCCTACGGGGATGCCGGCGCGGTCATCACCGCCTCGTCCGCAATCGCGCAGTGCGTACGCGCGCTCGGCAACCACGGGGGAATCCACAAGTACGAGCACCTCGTGGTCGGCACCAACTCCCGCCTCGACTCCCTTCAGGCGGTGGTGCTGAGCGCAAAGCTGGCGCGGCTGGACGACTGGAATGCCGAACGCCGTCGGCTCGCGGCCCGCTACAGCCGGGCGCTCTCGGAGGTGCCCGGCATCGTCACTCCGGCGACGGTGACCGGAAACGACCACGTCTTCCACCAGTACGTCGTGCTGGTCCCGCAACGTGACCGCGTGCTCACCGAGCTCGCTGAGGCCGGCATCGGCGTCGGCGTACACTACCCCCAGCCCGTGCACCTCGTGCCGGCATTCGCCTCACCGGGACATCCGCGCGGCTCCTTCCCGGTGGCCGAACGGCTCAGCGAGCAGATCCTCTCCCTGCCGATCTATCCCGGGCTCTCGGAGGACCACCAGGACTACGTCGTCGCCCGCCTCGTGGAGGCGGTGGCGGCGCTCGCGCCCCTCCCCGACAAGGCGACAGCCGGGGTGTGATTCCGATGCCACGGCACAGCGCGAAAGAGAAGCAGGCCCGGCAGAAGAAAGCCAGAGAGGATCACACGAGGCGCGTGCAGGCGAGCGATCGCGGCAGGTCTCGTGGGGAGAACCCCGGCGCCTCGCGAGCCCTCGCCTGGAGCTTCGTGAACACTGCCGTGTCCCGACTCGGCACGCTCGGAATAGGAATCGTGCTCGCGCGGCTGCTCGGGCCCGAGGCGTTCGGCACCTACGCGGTCGCGTTCGTCGCGCTCGCAGCGGTGCTCAGCTTCAACGAACTCGGGGTGAGCCTTGCGATCGTGCGTTGGCCGGGGGACCCGAAGGCCATCGCACCCACGGTGACCACGATTTCGATCTTCAGCAGCTTCGTGATCTTCATTGCCGGCTACTTCGCGGCCGGCCCGTTCTCGGCAGCAATGGGGGATCCCGGCGCCAAGGACGTCGTGCGGCTCCTGCTGCTCAGCGTTCTCGTGAACGGGGCGGTGGCCACTCCGGCCGCCGGACTGCAGCGGGAGTTCCGGCAGGGCACCAGAATGATCATCGACCAGGTCAACGTCTGGGTCGGCGCGATCATCTCCGTCGCCCTCGCGGTGGCGGGCATGGGCGCGATGAGTCTCGCCGTCGGCAGGATCTCGGGAACCGTGATCTCGGCCGGCATGTTCATCGCGTATTCACCGTTCCCGTACCGGCTCGGCTGGGAACGCGAGCACGTGAGACCCCTGCTCCTCTTCGGCCTGCCTCTCGCCGGAGCGAGCATCATCGTGTTCGCGGTCGGGTACGCCGACCAGCTCGTTGTCGGCCACCTCCTCGGCGCGACCATGCTCGGCTTCTACGTGCTGGCGTTCAACCTCGCGAGCTGGCCGGTGAGCATGTTCTCCCAACCGCTGCGCAGTGTCGCGCCCGCCGCCTTCTCGCGGCTGCAACACGCGCCGCGCGAGATGAGCGACGCCTTCCTGGCGTTTCTGCGAGTGCTCGCGGCCGTGGCGATCCCCGTCTGCTTCTTCCTCGCCGGGTCGGCCGAGCCGGTGATCCGCTTCGTGTACGGGGCGGCGTGGGCGCCGGCCGCCCAGGCACTCAGCTGGCTCGCCCTACTCGCGGCCTTCCGCATCCTCTTCGAGCTTGCCTACGACTACCTCGTGGTGTTGAAGAAGTCCGGGTCCCTGTTCGCGGTGCAGGTGGTGTGGCTCGTCGCCCTCGTGCCGGCGCTGCTCGCGGGCGCCTGGCTTGCCGGCATCGCGGGGGTGGCGCTGTCCCAGGTGCTGGTCGCCGCGGCCGTGGTGTTGCCGATCTACCTGTGGCGTCTTGCCGGGTCAGGGGTGCGCCTGCGGGCTTTCGTGTCGAGAATCTGGCTTCCCGTGCTGCTCGGAGCCGGCGTGATGGCGGCGGGTGCCGCGCTCGCGATGCTCGTCGTGAACTCCTTCCTCGCCGCCCTGTCTGGCGGTCTGATTGCGCTGGCCGTGATCGCCGTGCTGCTCTATCTGCAGCGGTCCACTCTCCGCTCCCTGCGCGGCTTCGGGGTGCCCAAAGAACCGGTCGCCGCGCCCGTGCGCACCGACGACGTGCTGGACAGGAGCTGATCCGGATGAAGATCCTCGTCTACCCGCACGACCTCGGCCTGGGCGGCAGCCAGCTCAACGCGATCGAGATCGCGGCCGCGGTGAAGAAGCGCGGGCATGAGGTGGTTCTCTTCGGTCGCCCGGGGGCCCTCGTCGCTCGCGCGGAACAGCTCGGACTCGAATTCCTCGAGTCCCCGAAACCGGGACGTCGCCCGTCGCCCCGAGTGATCGACGCGCTCACCGACCTCATCGACTTCCGCGGGTTCGAGGTGCTGCACGGCTACGAATGGCCCCCCGCCCTGGAGGCGACGGTGGCCGTCCGCCGGCGCCCGAAGAGCGCGGTCGTCAGCACCGTGATGTCCATGTCCGTCGCACCGTTCATCCCCCGGACCGTGCCCTTGCTCGTGGGCACCGAGGAGATTGCGGCGGCCGAGCGCGCGGCGGGGCGCTCGCGAGTGGGGGTTCTCGAGCCTCCGGTCGACCTCGAATTCAATCGAGTGGGCGCGGATGTCGGTGCCCACGAGTTCCGTGAGCGCTGGGGCATCGACGACTCGCGCCTCACCGTCGTGTCGGTCACCCGCTTCGCGCACGAACTCAAGCTCGAGGGCACACTCTCGGCCATCGACGCCGTCGGGTCGATCGCCTCCGACATCCCGGTGCGCCTCGTCCTCGTGGGCGACGGGCCGGCCAGGGACGAGGTGGAGCGCCGGGCGCGGGAGGTCAACGACCGCGTGGCGCCGGGCACGGTCATCCTCACCGGTCAGCTGGAGGATCCGCGCGCGGCCTACGCCGTCGCCGACGTCGCTCTCGGGATGGGCGGGTCTGCCCTGCGTGCTCTCGCGTTCGAGAAGCCCCTCATCGTGCAGGGCGAGGGTGGGTTCTGGAGCCTGCTCACCCCCGACAATCTGCATCAGTTCCTCTGGACCGGCTGGTACGGCGTCGGATCGTCGC
>NZ_JAYSJZ010000032.1:0-24691 GCF_043726815.1 Lacisediminihabitans sp. | reverse complement strand
TGCCGGTGCCCCCGCCGGTACTCGCTACCGTGCCCGTTTGGCAGGTTTGTGCCTGCTCGCGCGGGCCCAATGCTGACAGGGGGCACAATCGCTGAGAGGCGAGCCGAGCCGCTACTTTCCGAGCCTCCACAGCCGGTCGCGCGACATCGGCAGCTCGAACGGACGGATGCCGAGGGCGTCGCGAACGGCGTTCGCGAGGGCGGGAGAGACCGGGTTGTACGGCGCCTCACTCATCGACTTGGCGCCGTGCGGCCCGAACGGGTCGTGCGTGGACGCGAAGTAGACCTCGGTGTGCGGGATGTCCGCGAACTGGGGCACGTGGTAGTTGCGGAACGCCGCGCTGGTGACGGTTCCTTCGTGGTCGAGCCGCAGCTCCTCGTAGAGCGAGGTGCCGATCGCCTGGGCCGTTCCGCCCTCGATCTGACCGCGCAACTGCTCCGGATTGAGCACGGTTCCCGCGTCGGCCGCCTGGATCGACTGAAGGATTCGCACCTCGCCGGTCGACCGGTCGACGGCCACCCGGAAGGCGTGCACGTTGAAGGCGACCGACCGTGGCGTGCCGTCGTGGCTCCCGTCGGCGATGAGTGGGCCGGCCGCGAGAAGCTCAACTGCCGGAACGAGAGTGTCCCCGGCTCGCACGCCGCCGTGCTCGACGACGCCGCCCAGGTAGCCGAGC
Source organism: Lacisediminihabitans sp. (assembly GCF_043726815.1). Taxonomy (NCBI): domain Bacteria; kingdom Bacillati; phylum Actinomycetota; class Actinomycetes; order Micrococcales; family Microbacteriaceae; genus Lacisediminihabitans; species Lacisediminihabitans sp. The sequence goes on along the minus strand of NZ_JAYSJZ010000032.1, from coordinate 24,015 downwards.
GACACGGCCCGGGCGAGCATGCGCTCCCTCAGTTTGCCGCTGGCCGCGAGCAGCGCCTTGCCGGCCACCACGACCCCGGCCGAACCGAAGGCGCCGGTGTCGTAGCGGGCGACATCCGTGTCCGACTGCAGGATCACCACGCGGTCCACCGTGGTGTTGAGGGCGGTGGCCACGAACTGGGCGTGCACGGTCGTGGTGCCGTTGCCGAACTCGGCGGTGCCCACATTCACCTCGAGTCGCCCGTCGTCGAGCAGGCTCACGCTCGTGTCGGCGAAGTGGCCGCGGGGAGGCACGGTCGCGATCATCGCGATGCCCATCCCCGTGCCGACGGCCCAGGTGTCCCCGGTCGGCGGCGCCACCCCGTTGCCCCTCGCCAGCGCGGCCTCGGCGAGGTCCAGGCACTGGTCGAGGCCGTAGCTGCCGATCAACAGGTCCGTGCGTTCGTCGGCGTCCGCGACGATCATCGGGTCGCCAGGCACGATCACGTTTCGCCGTCGCAGCTCGAAGGGGTCGATCCCGAGCTCTCGCGCGAGCTCGTCCATCGCCGACTCCACGGCGAAGATCACCTGCCCGAGCCCGTAGCCGCGGAAGGCGCCGGACGGCAGGTTGTTCGTGTACACCGACTGGGCATCCACCCGCTTGTTGGGGCAGCGGTAGACGCTCGTCGACTCGTGGATGCTGTGGTACATCACCCCGATGCCGTGGTTGCCGTACGCGCCGGTGTCCGCGAGTTCGTCCACGGCCATCGCGGTGAGCACGCCGTCGCGGCGGGCCCCGAGGGTGACGGTGACGCGCATCGGATGCCGCGGCGGGGCAGTGCGGAACTCGTCCTCCCTGGTGAACTCGTATTGCACCGCGCGGCCGGTGCGCAGCACCGCCAGGGTCACGAGGTCCTCGGTGAGCAGTTCCTGCTTGCCGCCGAAGCCCCCGCCGACCCGCGCGGTGAAGACCCGCACCCGGTCGGTCTCGAGGCCGAAGATGTGGCACAGCTCGTTGCGTACGAGGAAGGGCACCTGGCTGGAGGTGCGCAGCACGAGACGCCCGTCGGCATCGAGCCAGCCGCGGGTGGCGTGCGTCTCGAGCGCGGCGTGGTTCACCCGCTGGGTGCGCCAGGTGCCGGTGACCACGGCGTCGGCCTCGGCTAGGGCCGCCTCGACGTCGCCGGTCTCGCCGTGGAACTCGGCGACGGTGTTGCGCGCGGGGTCGGCGATGCGGGACTCCGGGCCCTTCGTCGCGTGCAGCAGGGGCGCGCCGGGGGAGCGGGCCTCCTCCGGGTCCCAGACGGCGGGCAGCAGCTCGTACCCGACGTGGATGGCGGCGAGGGCGCGCTCGGCGATCGCCACGGTGTCGGCCACCACCGCGGCCACACGCTGGCCGTGGAACCGCAGCACGGGGTCGAGCACGAGGGTGTCGTCCGGGTCGTCGGTGCGCTGTTCGTGCCGACCGGTGGAGAAGAGGGTGGCCGGGGAGTCGCGGTAGGTGAGCACGGCGTGCACCCCGTCGATCGCCTCGGCTTCGCTCGTGTCGAGATAGACGATCCTGGCGTGCGCGTGCGGGCTGCCGAGCACGGCGAGGTGCAGCAGCCCGGTGGTCTTGAGGTCGAGCGTGTAGGCCTCGGTGCCGGTGACCACCCGCAGGGCCGCCGGCGGGGCGACCGAACGGCCGGTGAGGTCGCCTGTCGGTGCGGCCTCGGTGTTGGCGACTCCGCAGATCGCGTCCTCGATGGATCGGTAGCCGGTGCAGCGGCAGAAGTTGCCCTTGAGCAGGCGGGGCAGGTCGTGCCGGTCCTCCTCGGTGAAGGTCGAGGCCGTCACGATCATTCCGGCCGTGCAGAAGCCGCACTGGAATCCGCCGGCCGCGACGAAGCTCTCCTGCAGCGGATGCGGGTGCTCCGGAGTTCCGAGCCCCGCGACGGTGGTCACGGTCGCCCCGTCGAGCCGGTGCGCCGGGTAGAGGCAGGAGTGGATGGGCGCCCCGTCGAGCAGCACGGAGCACGCGCCGCAGTCGCCGGAGTCGCAGCCCTTCTTCACCTCGAAGTGGTCGAGCTCGCGCAGCAGGCTGCGCAGAACCTGGCCGGGGTGAGGATCGGCGTCGACCGGCTCCCCGTTCACCTCGAATCTCATCTCGTCCCTCCCAGTTCCACCCGCAGTTGCTCGGCGAAGAGCAGGCTCATCGCGCGCCGCCAGTCCGGCGTGCCGTGGGCATCCGAATACCAGTCGTCGATTCCGTCCATCGCGTCGGCGAGGGCGCGCTCGCCGGGAAGCTCGTCGAAGCGCAGCTGGCGCGGTCGGGTCGTGCCGCCGGTCACCGTGATCACCGTCTCGCCCGAGGAGTCGACCCGGCCGATCACGACGGTGCCGGCGCGGCCGAGGGGCGAGAGGGCGATGCGGCGGAACCCGGTGCGGGCGGCGAGGCTCGACGCCGGGATCTCGAGGGACCGCAGCACCTCCCCGTGGGTCAACCCGGTGCTGCGCACCCCGGTCACGAGCTCGGCGACGGGCGTGCGCCGCTCGCCGCCGTCGGCCGTCCAGACGACGGCGACGGCGTCGAGGGAGGCCGCGAGGGATGTCATCGGCCCGGCCGGCAGGGCCAGGGCGACGTTGCCGCCGACCGTCGCCACGTTCCAGATCTTGAACGACGCGAGCAGGGAGGTAGCGCACTGCCAGAAGAGCGCGTCGGCGGCCTGGCCGGGCCGCGGGCCGCGAGAGCCCCGGGGTGTGAGGGCGGCGAGTTCGGCGATCGTGCAGGTCGCGGCGATCTCGAGGCCGGCCTCCGTGCGCCGGATCGGATCCCAGCCGAGCGCGGTGAGATCCACGAGGCCGGTCAGCCCCGGTTGCGGCTCCGAGAACAGCCAGGTGCCGCCGCCGAGGGGTCGCTCGCCGGGGGCGAAGACCAACTCGTCTCGGGTGGTCGGCACCCGGATCTCGCGCACGTCGATGAGGTCCATTGTCATCAGAGTCAACATCATTAATGTGACGGGCTTGTAACGGTTTCGGTGCCTGTCGGCATCCTCCCAGCCGGGCCGATCGGGCCCTGCCGCGGCGGGCGTCGTCGGGCGGCTAGGGTTTTGGAGTGACTGTTCATCCGGATGACGAGGGCCTGACCTGGGGCGGCGAGACCGACCCCACCCACGTCGACGCCCTCGTGGAGGAGCCGGAGGCCGGGGACCACCCCGAGGAGGCCGTGGGCATCAGCTCGCCGCTGCTCGTGACCTACGGCGTATTCGGTGGGGTGTTCCTGCTCTTCGTCGTCGGCTGGATCATCGGCGTGCAACGCGACACGCTCACGATCGCCAACCCGTTCTTCGACTTCATGTACCGGCTCGGCGAGGTGCTCGCGATCGCCTCCCCGGCCGCCTGGTTCGTCGGCGTGCTCTTCGTGGCCCGCGATCGACCGGCCTGGGCCAGAATCCTCTGGCTGCTGCTCGGGGTGGCACTGCTCGCGCCGTGGCCCTTCATCCTCCAAGTGGGGCGTTCATGACCGAGTCAGCCAGCACCCCGGAGCCCGCAACCGGCCCGCCGACGCCCAAGGAGCCGACGCCCGAGGAGCCCGCCACTCGCCCCGCCACCCGGCTCGGCTGGGTCGGCATCGGCGTGGCGATCGTCTTCGGCCTGTTCTACGCCTACGACCTGTTCGAGGCGATCTCCAACGTCGTCGGAGTCGTGTCCCAGATCAACGCGACGAACGGCGTGCGCAAGGCCGTGGACCTCGCGCTCGTGCCGATCCCGTGGACGCTGCTGGTCATCGACCTGGCCATCGCCCCGGTCGTCTACGTCGGCGCGTTCCTCCTCGCGCGGCGCCGGTCGCCCCTCGTGCTGGCCGTGCTCCTGCTCGTGGGGCTCACCGCGGTCGCCGCGATGTCCGCGAGCCTCGTCGCGCTCGCCTGAGCGGGCCGCCGGTCAGACGACGGCGACCAGGATCATGGCGATCAGCACCAGCTGGGCGATGTAGCGGGGCCAGAACGGGATGGCCGCCGCCCCGAACCGCTCCGGATGCTCCGAGGCGAAGTGGTTGGCGGGGAAGACCGCGATGAGAAACAGCACCAGGGCGATGCCCGCGGCGAAGGCCGTCCATGGCACGAGCAGGCCCACCCCGCCCGCGATCTCGCACACGCCGGTGAAGTAGACCAGGTTGAGGGGACGCAGCGGGCCGCTCCAGCGCAGCCCGGGCGGGATCATGGCGGCCATGCCCCTGGCGAGCTTGGGGCGGAAGTGGTTGGCGCCCATGCCGATGAAGACCACGGCGAGGAGAACGCGCAGCACGAGTTGCACGATCTCGAAGGGGGTCACCCCACCATTGTCCCAGCCGTCCGGGGGTCGCCCGTGCAACGGGGCGTCACGCGTTCGGAGTGATTGCCGTCGCTGGGATAAAGTTCAAGTGCCGACGGCATGTTCGTCACGGCATCCCCCAATCCGAAGGACCCGATTCGTGGCAAAGCCGATCGTGTTGATCGCCGAAGAACTCTCCCCAGCTACCGTCGAGGCCCTCGGGCCCGACTTCGACGTGCGGTCTCTCGACGGCACCGATCGACCGGTCCTGCTGTCGGCCCTCGCCGAGGCCAGCGCGATCCTCATCCGTTCGGCGACCCAGCTCGACGCCGAGGCCATCGCCGCGGCGAAGAAACTCAAGGTGATCGCCCGGGCCGGCGTCGGGCTCGACAACGTCGACATCAAGTCGGCCACCGAGGCCGGAGTCATGGTCGTCAACGCGCCGACCTCCAACATCATCTCGGCCGCCGAGCTCACCGTCGGCCACATCCTGAGCCTCGCCCGCCATATCCCGGCGGCGCACGGCGCGCTCGCCGACGGCCAGTGGAAGCGGTCCAAGTACTCGGGTGTCGAACTCTACGAGAAGACCATCGGCATCATCGGCCTCGGCCGCATCGGCGCCCTCATCACCCAGCGGATGCAGGCCTTCGGCACCAAGGTCGTCGCGTACGACCCCTACGTGACCGCCGCCCGCGCCCAGCAGCTCGGCGTGACCCTGCTCACCCTCGACGAGTTGCTCGCCCAGTCCGACTTCATCACGATCCACATGCCGAAGACGCCCGAGACCACCGGCATGATCGGCGACGAGCAGCTCGCGCTGATGAAGCCGACCGCGTTCATCGTCAACGTCGCGCGCGGCGGACTCATCGACGAGGATGCGCTGCACCGGGCGCTCACGAACAACACCATCGCCGGCGCCGGCCTCGACGTCTTCGTGCACGAGCCGCCGACCGGATCGCCGCTGCTCGCCCTGCCGAACATCGTCGTCACGCCCCATCTCGGCGCGTCGACGGACGAGGCGCAGGAGAAGGCGGGAGTCTCGGTGGCCCGGTCCGTGCGTCTCGCGCTCTCCGGCGAGCTGGTTCCGGATGCCGTCAACGTCGCCGGCGGAGTCATCGACCCCACGGTGCGGCCCGGCATCCCGCTGATGGAGAAGCTCGGCCAGCTCTTCGCCGGCATCGCCTCGAGCCCCATCACGAGCATCGACGTGGAGATCCGCGGCGAGATCGTGGAGTTCGACGTGAGCGTGCTCAAGCTCGCCGCGCTCAAGGGCATCTTCACGAACATCGTGAGCGAATCCGTGAGCTACGTGAACGCGCCGCTGCTCGCCGAGCAGCGCGGCATCGCCGTGCGGCTCGTCACCGACGCGGTGAGCGATGAATACCGCAACCTGCTCACCATCCGCGGCGCCCTGAGCGACGGCGAGCAGATCTCCGTCTCTGGCACGCTCACCGGTCCGAAGCAGACGCAGAAGATCGTCGAGATCAACGGCTACGACGTGGAGGTGCCCGTGGCCGAGCACCTCATCGTGATGGTCTACACCGACCGTCCGGGAATCGTCGCGGTCTACGGCAAGGAGTTCGGCGAGGCCGGCATCAACATCGCCGGCATGCAGATCAGCCGGCGCGAGGCCGGCGGTCAGGCGCTCAGCGTGCTGACCGTCGATTCGCCGGCGCCGGATGCCCTGCTCGAGACGGTGCGCGTGGCCATCGACGCCGACCTGCTGCGCGAGATCGACATCACCGAGTAGATTTCTCCCACGCTGTCGATTCCGTCGGTGCTCGTTCGTCGTTCTTCTGATTGACCGGGACCGCGAGGTTCCCCGACACAGGGAGTGCACATGTCCGACAAGTACCTCATCCTCATCGTCGAGCCGACCTGGGACCCGGCATCGGTCCCGGAGGGTGCCCTGGAGGAGGCGTCACAGGCGCACGGGGCGTTCGCGGCCGCGGTCGCGGCGGCCGGGGCGAAGATCCTGGGCGGGGAGGCGCTGCAGCCGGCATCCGCCTCGGTGCGCATCACCCCGGCGAGGGACGGCAAACCGGCCGTCTTCACGAACGGTCCGCTCGCCGAGACCACCGAGGTGCTGAGCGGCTACTACCTGATCGAGGCCGACTCGCTCGAGCAGGCGAAGCAGCTGGCCGCGCTCTGCCCCACGGGCGACCGGCTCGAGCTCCATCCCATTTGGGATCTGCCCGGAATGTAGCGTCGATCGCCGCGAGAATGGGCTCATGAGTCTCGAGGCGGCGTTCGCCGAGGAGTGGCCCCGCGTGGTGGGCGCCACCCTGCGCGCCTACGGCAGCGTGGACCTCGCCGAGGAGAGCGCGCAGGAGGCCTTCACACGGGCGGCGGATCGACTCGCCGCGGGCGATCGCATCGACAACATCGGGGCGTGGGCCACCACCGCGGCGCGGCGGATCGCGGTCGACACGCTGCGCCGCGACCAGGTGCTGCGGTCGAAGCTGCCCCTGCTGGTCGAACCGGAGGGCACGGATGACCCGGCCGACGCCGAGACGGCCCCCGTCGACGACAGGCTCGGCCTGATCTTCGTCGCGTGCGATCCGCTGCTCTCGCCCGAGCAGCAGATCGCCCTCGCCCTGCGCATCGTGTGCGGTGTGCCCACCGCCGACATCGCCGCGTTCTTCGGCAGCCAGGAGGCCACCGTCGCCGCCCGCCTCACCCGGGCGAAGCATGCGATCGCCCGTTCGGGGGAGCGCTTCGCCTGGCCGGGCGCCCACGACCGCGCAGCCAGACTCGACCAGGCCCTCACCACCACCTACGGGGTCTATACCCTCGGGCACACGGCGGCGGCCGGGGACGCGCTCATGGACGAGCGGCTCGCCCGCCTCGCGCTGACGCTCGCTCGCTCGATCGCGGCGGAGTACCCGGACGACACCGAGGTGCTCGGTCTGCTCGCGTTGATTGAGCTCGGCGAGGCAAGAGGCGTCGCGAGGACCACCGCGGACGGCATGCCGCTCACCCTCGCCGAGGTGGACCGGTCGGCGTGGGGCAGGCGGCGCATCCGGCACGGGCTCGACCTGGCCGCGCGGGCCCTCCCCGGCGGAGGACGCTTCGCCCTGCAGGCCGGAATCGCGGGCCTGGACAGCGCGGCCCCGAGCTGGGAGGAGACCGACTGGGGCGCCATCGCCACCCTGTACCACGGGCTCAACCGGGTCTGGCCAGCGCCGATCGCTCGCCTCGGCGGCATCATCGCCAGGAGCCATCTCGGCGGGCGGGAGCTCGACCGGGCGGCCGACGAGCTCCGGGCGCTGCGCGGCACGGTGTCGACCGACTTCGACCGCCGGGTGAGCGCCGCCCTCGCCGACGTGGAGGAGCGACGCGGCGCGGTGCCCGAGGCGCTCGAGGCCCTGGCCGACGCCAAGGCCGGCGAACGCAACCTGGCCGTGCTTCGGTACTACGAGCGAGCGGGGGAGCGGCTGCGTGGTCGAGTGGCGAGCGGGCGAGCGGTCAGCGATCGTTGAGGAACCGCGCGGAGGCGTCGAGGCCGCCCTCCGGCCGGTTGGTGAGCCGCACCGTCGCCCCGCTCGCCGACGCCAACTGGGCGACGATGGCGAGCCCCAGTCCGTGGCCGGCGCCGTCCGCGCTGCCGCGCCAGAATCGTTCGAACGCCCGCTCGGTCTCCTCCGGCGGCATCCCCGGCCCCTCGTCGAGCACGTGGACGGTGGTCTGGCGGCGATCGTCGAGCACCCGCACGGTGATCGACCCGCCGGGCCGGCTCACCGTGAGGGCGTTGTCGATGAAGTTGTCGATGATCTGCTCTGCCGCCGTCGGCACGGCGAGCACGGGCCGGGAGGAGTGTGCGTCGACCTCGAGGGTGACTCCGGATTCCTGCGCCAGCGGGCGCCAGTGCTCCACGCGCTCCCGGGCGATCTCGTCGAGGTCGACCGGCTCGACCGGCGCAGAACTCGACTCGGTGCGGCTCAGCAGTAGCAGGCCCTCGATGATCCCGCCCAGGCGATCGGCCTCCGTCTCCGCGCTGAGCAGCCGGTCGGCGGCCCCCTGGGGGTCGGTCTCGATCAGGGTGCGCGCGGATTCGAGCCGCAGCCGCAGGGCGGTGAGCGGGGTGCGCAACTGGTGGGAGGCGTTCGACGCGAAGGTGCGCTGTTGCTCGAGCAGGGCATCCAGTCTCTCCGCCATGATGTTGAAAGACCGGGAGAGCGACCGCAGCTCCGGGGCTCCCGTCGTCTCGTCGGCTCGCACGTGCAGCCGGCCCTCCGCGAGATGCTCCGTGGTCTCCTTGAGCCGCTTGAGCGTGCGCGTGATGGTCGTGGAGAGCACCAGCCCCACGATTCCGGCCAGCAGCACGGTGGTGAGCGCCACGAGCCAGAGCGTGAACAACCGGCGGTTGAGGGAGTCGGTCACGAACTGGGCCGGATAGGTGAGGCGTACGGCCCCATGGATCTTCGCGCCGCCGAACACCGGAACCGAGACGTAGAGCAACTGCTCCTGGAGCGTGTCCGAGTACCTCTCGCCCGTGGCGATCTGGCCGGTGAGGGCCTGCGCGATCTCCGGTCGAGACCGGTAGGAGCTGCCGACCGCCGAGCGGTCGTCGTCGCTCGTGACGAGGGCGACGCCCGCCGAGTCGACGATCACGACCCGGGCACCGCCCGCCGCCCGGTACTGGCGGGCCAGGTCGGTGATCACGGCGTGGTCGGTCGAGGTGTTGGCCTCGAGCGATTCCTCGCTTCGCCCGGCGAGGACGAACGCGTCGCGTTCGAGGGAGGTGATGATCCGGTCGCGCTCGGCCACCCGCAGCTGGTTGCTCAGCGGAATGTCCTGCACGAGCACCACGAGCAGCGCCACGATCATGAGAACGGCCGTGAACCGCCACTTCATGTGGGCACGTCGAAACGGAAGCCGACTCCGCGCACCGACTCGATCCAGCGCGCGTCGCCGAGCTTCTTGCGAATCGAGGCGATGTGCGTGTCGAGGGTCTTCGTGGTGCCGTACCAGTTGGTGTCCCAGACGTTATGCAGTATCTCCGACCGGCGGAAGACGGCACCCGGGTCGCCGGAGAGGTAGGCGAGCAGCTCGAATTCCTTGGGGGTCAGGTACACCTCCACCTCACCCACCGTCACGCGCTGCGCGCGGGGGTCGATGGTGAGGCGCCCGAACCGTTTCGCCGGCGTGGGCGTCGTCGCCTCGCTCGAGCCCGTGCGGCGCACGACGGCCCGCATCCTGGCCACCAGCTCCCGCATCCCGAACGGCTTGACCACGAAGTCGTCGGCCCCCATTTCCAGGGCGACGACGCGGTCGATCTCGTCGCCTCGAGCGCTGACGACGATGACCGGGGTCTGCGAGTCACGACGGATGGCCCGGCACACGTCCGTGCCGTCGATGTCCGGCAGGCCGAGGTCGAGAAGCACGATGTCCGGCCGGAAAGACGACATCGCGTCCAGGCAGCCCTGGCCGGTGCCCACGAGCATCGATTCGAAGTTGGCGTGCGTCAGAGAGTCGATGATCCCATCGGCCACCGCGGCATCGTCCTCGACCACCAGCACCCGCATGGCTCCATTCTGCGGCCCAACGCTGGCCGAGCGATGGATGCGGTGCCCGGCCGCACAATCTTTGACAGATCTTGGATTACCGTCGGCCGATTGTGGGGAGCGCGATTCCTACGTTGGAACCATGAAAACCATGAAGACTCCAGCAATCACGATTCTCACCGTCATCGCGGTGCTCGGCACTGCGGGGGCGGCAATGGCCGTCAACGCCGGCACCCTGTCGTTGACGTCGTCCCAGACGCCGGGCGACGCCACGAGCGTGCTCATTCCCTCGCCGACCCCGACCCCCACTCCGAGCAAGGCCGGGGACGACGCGACCGAGGCGCCCGAGGCCACCGAGACCCCGGAGCCGGCGAAGACGCCGGAGGCGGTCGAGCCGAGCCACGAGGCCACAGAGACCCACGAGAGCGACGAGCACACCTCGACCCCGTCACCCGAGCCGACGCACGAGCGCGAAGGAGACGACTCGCACTCCGGTTCCGACCAGCACGATGACTAGAACGAACCACCCGGCCCGCCGGGCGCGTGCGTTCACGGGGGCGGCGTCGGTCGTCGCCCTCGTGGGCATCGTGGCCGGGCTCCAGATGGCCGCGAACGCCCAGGGCGCCGAGCAGTCCGGCACCCCTCGGGGCGGGTCGACCCCGGCCGTTTCCCCGAGTGCGTCACCCACCGGCAGCGCGCCGTCGCAGACGACGACCCCGGCCGCACCCGTGGCTCCGGCTCCGGCCGCTCCTGCGCCCGCCGCGCCCGCGCCCGCCGCGCCGGCCCCGGCTGCCAAGCCGGTGGCACCGCCGGCTCCGGCCCCCGCCCCGGCTCCCGTGCACGGGTCAACGGGCGGCTCGGGAGGCTGATCGAGTGGCAGCACGATCCATCTCGGGCGACGCCGTCCGAGCGGTGTTCGAACTCACCGGAAGCCAGCCGATGTCCTCGTCCCGCCGCGAGCCGCACATGGGCGGCCACAGCACCATCACGCTCGTCGGCGGCTCGCCCCGGCTGCTCGACGCGTGCTTCGAGCTGGCCCACCGCTGCGAGCGGCTCTGGAGCCGCTTCATCCTCTCGAGCGACATCACCCGCCTGAACTGGGCGGAGGGGGCCACCATCGCCGTCGACCCGCTCACCGTGCGGCTGGCCACGGCGATGCTCTCCGGGTTCGCCCGCACCGCCGGCGATTTCGACCCCACGCTCCTTCCCGACCTGCTGGCCGCCGGCTACATCAGGTCCGTCGTCGATCCGTCGAGGGAGACGAGCCTGCCACTCTCGGCGAGGGCTCCGGGCGAGATCGCCGGAATGGTCATCGAGGGCGACGCCATCACCCTGCCTCGCGGCACCACCCTCGACCCCGGCGGCATCGGCAAGGGACTCGCCGCCGACATCGTCTGCGAGTTCGCGCTCGCCGAGGGGGCGTGGGGCGTGATGGCGGAGATGGGCGGCGACGTGGTCGTGGCCGGCGACTCCCCGGAGGCGCAGGGCTGGCGCATCGGGGTCGAAGACCCGTTCCACGACGAGAAGTTCGCGGCCATCGTGCGGCTGGGAACGGGAGCCATCGCCACATCGAGCCAGCTCAAGCGCCGGTGGCCGAACGGCCAGACCGAGGCGCACCACCTCATCGATTCCCGCAGCCGACGAAGCGCCGTCACCGACGTGCAGACCGTCTCGGTGATCGCCACCCAGGGCTGGTACGCCGAGATCCTCACCAAGCCGGCCTTCGTGCGCCCCCCGCAGGACTATCTCGCCTGGCTGCCCTCCGTCGGGGCGGCCGGAAGCATCATCGACGCCTCCGGCACCATACTCGAATCGGCGAACTGGCGGGACTACGCGTGAACTCACCCCACATCTGGTGGTACGTCACCCGGGCGAGCGCGATCATCGCCTGGGCGCTCATGACCCTGTCGGTGGTGTGGGGAACCCTGCTGTCCACCCGGGTGCTGCGCAAGGTCGACAACCCGTCCTGGCTGCAGGACCTGCACCGCTACCTCGGCGGCGCGGCGATCGTCATGGTCGTCGCCCACATGGTCAGCCTCATGCTCGACGGCTGGCTGCACTTCTCGGTGGCCGCCGTGCTCGTGCCGTTCGCCACCGACTACCGGGCGCTTCCGGTGGCCATCGGCATCCTCGCCTTCTACTCGCTCCTCGCCGTGCAGGGTTCCTCGCTGCTCATGCGCTGGCTGCCGCGCCGGTTCTGGAAGGGGGTGCACTACGCGAGCTACCTCGCGGTCGTTCTCGTCTCCTTCCACGCCGGCCTCACTGGCACCGACGTCGGGGCGATCTGGTACCGGGTCGTGGCGATCTCCATCATCGGCCTCTCGGTGGTCGCCGTGCTCGTGCGGGTCATTGCCGGCAACCGCGCCTCCGGCAACCGCGCCGCCGGCCGGAGCGGCGTGGTGCAGCACGCTCCCACACCGGTGCGCCGCGGGCTCACCATGCGGGTGGCGGCGACGTTCCGGATCTCGGACGAGGTGCTCGGGATCCGGCTGGTGCCGACCGCCGGCACCGTCCTGCCCGTCTGGCGGCCGGGCGCCCACGTCACCGTGACCCTGCCGAACGGGTTGGAGCGGCAGTATTCGCTCTGTGGGGACCCGGCCGACCGGTCGCACTTCGACATCGCCGTCCTGCGGACCCTGGACTCCCAGGGCGGAAGCAGCTGGATCCACGCCAACGTGCGGCCGGGAGTGCAACTCGAGGTGGCCGGCCCGCTCAATCACTTCGAACTCGAGCCGGCCTTCTCCTACCTGTTCGTCGCGGGCGGGATCGGCATCACCCCGATCAAGTCGATGATCGAGTCCCTGCCTGACCGCCGGGACTGGCACCTTCTCTATTTCGGGCGAAGCCGCCGGTCGATGGCCTTCGCGGACGAGTTGTCCGCGCGGTATCCGGGCCGGGTGTGGGTGCACGCGAGCGACGAGAACGCGACGAGGCTCGACATCGAGCACCTGCTCTCGTCGGTCGAGGGCGATGTCTACTGCTGCGGCCCCGAGACGCTCATGGCCAGGGTCGCGTCGGCGGTGCCTCGGGAGCGGATGCACCTCGAGCGTTTCACCCCCGTCGACCGCGTGGCCCTCGGCGGTTCGCAGTCCGTGCTGGTCACCTGCCGCAAGAGCAAGAGGGACTTCGCGGTGCCGTCCGGCCAGAGCATCCTCGATGCGCTCGAGGAGAACGGCATGCCCGTGATGGGATCCTGCCGGAAGGGCGTCTGCGGCACCTGCGAGGTGCGCGTGGTCGGCGGCCTCCCCGAGCACCTGGACTCGGTGGTCGACGACGAGGAGAAGGATCGCCTCGGGGTGATGTACCCGTGCGTCTCCCGCGCGACCACACCCGAACTCGTGCTGGACATCTGACGCCTCGATGGCGGCCCGGGCGTCGCCCGGAAAGGGTGACGCGCCCCACACTGAACCCGAATCAGGAGCGGGGCGCGCCGGTCTTTAGGTTACGCGACGCTACTCAGAGAACGTCGCCTTTTGTTTCGTGCTGTACTACCTGGTCGCCGCCGTTGGGGTTCACCGTGCGGGTCGTCGAGACCGTCTGGCGCTTACGAAGCACCAACACGAGCGAGATGATGAACACCAGTATTCCCGCGCCCATCAGGATGTAGCCCACGAGGTGAATGTCGATCCAGCTGACCTGGAAATTGAGCGCAAAGGCCAGAATCGCGCCTACGACGAAGAGAAAAATTCCTGAACCTATCCCCATGATGGAGCCCTTCCGTTCGGTTACGCGTAACTCCGGGCGAGGGTTCGCTTCAGAGCGCAGATATCCATCACCCGGATACTACTCCGATGTCCCCAGTTCGGGGGCCAGAATCGCCGAGATCTAGCTGCCAGTACGCTGGGATGAGCCTAGCCGTTGGAGACACAGGAGCCCGGATGACGCGCACCATTAACATCGCCGTGATTGCCGGAGACGGCATCGGCCCCGAAGTGGTTTCCGAGGCGATCAAAGTGCTCACGGCGGTGATCCCGAGCGACGTCACCGTCGAGACCACCGAGTACCCCTTCGGCGCGACCCACTTCCTTCGGACGGGCGAGATCCTGCCGGACGAGGGTCTTGCCGCCCTCGCCCAGCACGACGTGATTCTGCTCGGAGCCGTCGGCGGCGACCCGAGGGATCCGAGGTTGGCGGGCGGCCTCATCGAGCGGGGGCTGCTGCTCAGGCTGCGGTTCGCCCTCGACCACTACGTGAACCTGCGCCCGTCCCGACTGTTCCCCTCCGTCGTGTCCCCGCTCGCGAACCCGGGTGATGTCGACTTCATCGTGGTGCGGGAGGGCACCGAGGGCCCATACGTCGGCAACGGGGGAGCCATCCGCGTCGGCACCCCGCACGAGGTGGCCAACGAGGTCTCCGTCAACACGGCGTTCGGCGTGGAGAGGCTCGTCCGCTTTGCGTTCGGCGCCGCCGCCGGGCGGGAGCGCAAGAAGCTCACCCTGGTGCACAAGACGAACGTGCTCACCCATGCGGGCGGCCTGTGGCAGCGCACCGTCGACCGGGTCGCCACGGAGTTCCCCTCCGTCGCCGTGGACTACCTGCACGTGGACGCGGCGACTATCTTCCTGGTCACCGATCCGAGTAGGTTTGACGTGATCGTCACGGACAACCTCTTTGGCGACATCCTCACCGATCTGGCCGCCGCGATCAGCGGAGGCATCGGGCTCGGCGCATCGGGAAACATCAACCCCGACGGAGCGTTCCCGAGCATGTTCGAGCCCGTCCACGGATCGGCACCGGACATCGCCGGCAAGCAACTCGCCGACCCCACCGCGGCGATCCTCTCCGTGGCACTCATGCTCGACCACCTCGGTCTGGCTGATGCCTCGGCGAGGGTCACGGCGGCGGTCACGGCCGATCTCGCCTCGCGCGGCACCACCGGCCGCTCCACCTCCCAGATCGGCGACGCCATCGCGGCCCTGGTCTAACCCGCCCGCGAATACAGGCGCAGAATATCCTCTAGGACAATCGAAGGACCACCGATGATCACCAATCTCCTCGCACCTGCCGCATTCACGTTCAGCGTGATCAAGAACCCCGCGGCCAAGAGCGCCACGGAGCGGGAAGCGATTCTCGCCAACCCCGGGTTCGGCAAGTACTTCACCGACCACATGGTCGACATCTGCTGGTCGGTCAGGGGTGGCTGGCACCGCCCGAGGGTGCAGCCGTACGGTCCGATCGCGCTCGACCCGGCCGCGGCCGTGCTGCACTACGCGCAGGAGATCTTCGAGGGCCTCAAGGCCTACCGGCACGCGGACGGTTCCATCTGGAGCTTCCGCCCCGACGCGAACGCGCGCCGCATGCAGCGCTCGGCCAAGCGCCTCGCGCTCCCGGAGCTGCCCACCGAATACTTCATCGAATCGCTGCGCCAGCTGATCGCCGTCGACGGCGACTGGGTGCCGTCCGCGCCGGAGACGAGCCTGTACCTGCGGCCGTTCATGTTCGCAAAGGAGGCGTTCCTCGGAGTGCGGCCGGCAGAGAAGGTCAACTACTACGTGATCGCGAGCCCGGCGGGCGCCTACTTCACCGGGGGCGTCGCGCCGGTGTCGATCTGGCTCTCCACGAACTACGCGCGCGCGGGCAAGGGCGGCACCGGGGCGGCCAAGACCGGCGGCAACTACGCGTCGTCGCTCGTGGCCCAGGCCGAGGCCTACGATCACGGCTGCGCCCAGGTGCTCTTCCTCGATGCCGTGGAGGGCAAGTATCTCGAGGAGCTCGGCGGCATGAACATCGTGCTCGTGAAGAAGGACGGCACCCTCGTCACTCCCGAGTCCGACAGCATCCTCGAGGGCATCACCCGGGACTCCATCCTGCAGCTCGCCGAGGACCGCGGCCACACGATCGAGCGCCGCAAGGTCACCCTGGACGAGTGGCGCGACGGCGTGGCATCCGGCGACGTCACCGAGGTGTTCGCCTGCGGCACGGCGGCGGTCGTCACCCCGATCGCCCTGCTCAAGGGCGAGGGATTCGAGATCGGGTCGGCGGATGCCCCGGCGGGCGAGCTGACGATGTCGCTGCGCCAGGAGCTCACGGACATCCAATACGGGCGCGTGCCAGACCGTCACCAGTGGCTGACCCGGCTGGACGTCTAGGCTGCCGTAGTGAAGATCGCACGATTCAGCGTCGCCGGCGGAGACCCCCGGTACGGAATTCTCGACGGTGACGAGTATGTCGTGCTCACGGGCGACCCCATGTTCCGCGGCTTCGACACCACGGGCGAGCGGGTTCCGGTCGACCGGGCCAAGCTTCTCGCGCCGGTGATCCCGCGCTCCAAGGTGGTCTGCATCGGACTCAACTACGCCGCCCACCGCGACGAGCTGCGGGACGACGCGAAGGGCCCGGAGTCGCCCCTCATCTTCCTCAAGCCGAACACCGCCGTCATCGGTCCGGGGGACACCATCCAGATCCCGCCGGTCGAGGGCCGCATCGTGCACGAGGGCGAGCTGGCGATCGTGATCGGCAGCATCGCCAAGCGGGTGAAGGCGGCGGACTACGCCGACGTGATCTTCGGCTACACGATCGCGAACGACGTCTCGGCGCGCGACCAGATGTTCGCCGACGGGCAGTGGGCCCGGGCGAAGGGCTACGACACGTTCTGCCCGCTGGGCCCCGTGATCGAGACGGAGCTGGACTGGAGCAACCTGGAAATCCAGACCTATGTCGACGGCGAGCCGCGGCGTCACGGCAATACGAAGGACATGATCCACAAGATTCCGGAGCTCATCGAGTACGTGTCGGACGTCTGGACGCTCCTGCCGGGCGATGTGATCCTCACCGGCACGCCGGCCGGGCTCGGCGGCTTCGTCGACGGCCAGACCGTGGACATCACGATCGACGGCATCGGCACCCTGAGCAACCCCGCCAAGAACCGCGTCTAGGCTCGAGCGTGTGAGCCGCAGCGAATCCACCCCGCGACGGCGCCCGAGATGGCCGGCCGGGCTCGCGCTCGCGGCGGTCGGCGCCGCGGCCGGCTACGGCATCCACGCGCTCGTGCCGGCGATTCCCTGGCTCACCGCATCGTTGGTGCTCGGCGTGATCGTCGGGTCCCTCCCCGTCTTCAGGCCGGCGCTCGGCGGAGTCCTCCGGCCGGGGCTCGCGATCGCCTCCCGGCGGCTCCTGCGCCTCGGCATCGTCGTGCTCGGCCTCGGCCTCAGCCTCGGTGACATCGCCGCGCTCGGCTGGGTCGCCATCCTCTCGATCGTGACGCTCGTCGTCGTGAGCTTCGTGCTGACGCTGCTCATCGGTCGGTTGTTCAGGCTCGAGGGCAACCAGCCGGTGCTGCTCGCCGCCGGGTTCTCCATCTGCGGGGTCTCCGCGGTCGGGGCGATGGCGGCGGCCCGCCGTTCCGACGAGAAGGACACCGCGACCCCGGTCACTCTCGTGACGCTCTACGGCACCCTCGCCATCGTCGTTCTTCCCTTTCTCGCCTCCCTGCTGCACCTCGACACCCAGCAGTTCGGCCACTGGGTGGGCGCGAGCGTGCACGACGTCGGGCAGGTCGTCGCGACCGCGCAGACGGCCGGGGCCGCGGCGCTCGCCGTGGCGGTCGTGGTCAAGCTCACCAGGGTGCTCATGCTCGCACCGATGGTGGCCGTGACCTCCCTGATCACCCGCCGCCGGGCGTCCGGGGCAGACAGCTCGATCCCGCTGCCGGCCGTGGTGCCCCTGTTCATCGTGGGATTCCTCGCCGCCGTGCTCATCCGGTCGTTCGTGCCTCTGCCGACGGAGGTGCTCGCCGCCGCGGGCATCCTGCAGTCCGCGCTTCTCGCCAGCGCACTCTTCGCGATCGGGGCATCGCTGCGGCTCGAGGAGCTCGCGCGATCCGGCGCGCGAGCGCTGGCGGCCGGCCTCGTGTCCTGGGGCGTCATCCTGGGCCTCTCCCTGGGGCTCGTCTACCTCTCCTGAGCGCGCGAGCGAGCAAGCGAGCAAGCGAGCGAGCGGGCGGGCGCGCGCGCGGGTCGCCGAGCCGCGGTGCGCGCGCCCCGGCGCTCGGGCTTCCGCCGGATTGCGCTAACGTGCGAGGCAAGCTAGCGTGTGATGCATGACAGTGGATGTGGGAGCACAACTCCGCAAGGGAGTGGTCGAGTACTGCATCCTCGGGCTGCTGGAGACGGAGCCGACCTACGGTTGGAAGCTCTCCGAGGCCCTCGTCTCGCGCGGCCTGATCGCGAGCATCGGCACGCTCTACCCGATCCTCAGCCGGCTTCGAGCCCAGGGGCTCGTCAGCAGCTTCGATCGGGAGTCGGATGCCGGGCCGTCCCGCCGCTACTACCGCGTCACCGAAACCGGACACCTCCAGCTCGCGACCTTCCGCGAGCAATGGGGGCCGTTCGCCCGCACCGTGCACGAACTCGTCGGAGAGGACACCCCATGACCGAAACCAACACCCCGAAGGTGGTTCGCGGCTACCTCGCAGACCTGGACCGCGAGTTGGCCGGGGTCTCCGAGGAGGTGCGCCAGGGCATCGTGGCCGGCGTCAGGGAGGAGCTGGAGGGGCTGGATGCCGCGGCCGCGGCCTCCCGCATCGAGTCTCTCGGCGACCCGGCGTTCATCGCCGCCGAGGCCCGCGCCGGAATCGGCCCGGGCGGATCGACCGCGTCGGTCACGGAGCTCGCACCGCCTCGGGCATCCGAGCAGCGCTGGTACGTCTTCGTGACGGGCTTCTTGCTCGAATTCGGCGGGATTGTGGTGCCCCTGGCCGGCTGGGTGGCCGGCATCATGATGCTCTGGGCATCGTCGCTCTGGACCCGCAGCGAAAAGCTCGTGGCGATCATCGTGCCGCCCGCGGTCGGTGTCGCGCTCTTCGGCATCTTCGCGCTCGTCGGTGGCGCTCGAATCCTTTTCTGGCACGCCCTCGTACTCGGCGCCATCGCTGGTCCGGTCATCGCCTCCATCGTGATCGGAATCGTCCTCAGCCGCCGCGGGTGGGACCGCGCGCGCTGAGCCGCATTCCCGCCCGGACCCCACCCGAGCGCCGCCGGTAGGATTGACGGGCCATGCCAACTATGTTCTCTACAGCCACCGGTCCCGACGTCCGCGTCCGATTCTGCCCATCGCCCACCGGCACTCCTCACGTCGGCCTCATCCGCACCGCCCTGTTCAACTGGGCGTATGCGCGCCACACCGGCGGCTCGCTGGTGTTCCGCATCGAGGACACGGATGTCGCCCGCGACAGCGAGGAGAGCTACCTGCAGCTGCTCGACGCGCTCGGCTGGCTCGGCATCGACTGGGACGAGGGCGTCGGCGTCGGCGGCCCGAACGAGCCGTACCGCCAGTCTCAGCGCGCCGGAATCTACACCGAGGTGATCGAGACCCTTCGCGCGAGCGGCCACCTCTACGAGAGTTTCGCCACGGCCGAGGAGATCGAGGCCCGCAACATCGCGAACGGCCGGGACCCCAAGCAGGGCTACGACAACTTCGAGCGCGACCTCACCGACGAGGACCGGATCGCCCTGCGCGCCGCCGGCCGCGAGCCGGCGCTGCGCCTGCGCGTTCCGGACACCGACCTCTCCTTCGACGACCTCGTCCGCGGCGAGATCACCTTCCCGGCCGGCTCCTTCGTGGACTTCGTGGTCGTGCGTCCGAACGGCGCCCCGCTCTACACGTTCGTCAACCCCGTCGATGACGCCCTCATGGGCATCACCCACGTGCTGCGAGGCGAGGACCTCCTCTCCTCCACCCCGCGCCAGATCGCCCTCTATCACGCGCTCATCGACATCGGGCTGGCCAGCGCCATCCCGCGCTTCGGTCACCTGCCGTACGTGACGGGCGACGGCAACAAGAAGCTCTCCAAGCGCGACCCGGAGTCGAACCTGTTCCACCACCGCGACCGGGGCTTCATTCCGGAGGGGCTGCTCAACTATCTGAGCCTGCTCGGCTGGTCGCTCACCCACGACCGCGACGTGTTCACGATGGAGGAGATGGTGGCCGCGTTCGACGTGGTCGACGTCAACCCCAACCCGGCCCGCTTCGACCTGAAGAAGGCCGAGTCGATCAACGGGGACCAGATCAGACTGCTGCCGGTGGAGGACTTCACCCAGCGGCTCATCCCGTACCTCGGCGACTACCTCGCCGATCCGCCGACCGGCGAGCAGGAGGCGATCTTGCGCGAGGCGGCCCCGCTCGTGCAGGAGCGCATGCAGCTGCTCGGCGAGGCGCCGGGGCTGCTCGGCTTCCTGTTCACCGCGGATGACGCCCTCGAGTACGACGCGGACGCCCTGCCCGGCGCCGGCGCCGACCTCATCCTCGACGCGTCGGTCGGCGCACTCGAGCAGCTCAACGACTGGTCGCACGAGGAGATCGAGCGCGTGCTGCGCGCCGAGCTCATCGACGGTGCCGGCCTCAAGCCGCGCGTCGCCTTCGGGGCGCTTCGCACGGCGATCAGCGGCCGCCGCATCAGTCCGCCGCTCTTCGAGTCGATGGAGATCATCGGCAAGGAGTCGTCGATCGCACGGATCGAGAGGCTCGCGGCGCGGCTGTGACGCACGACTACGACGTCGTGGTGGTCGGCGCCGGGCCGGCCGGGCTGAGCGCCGCCCTCAACCTGGCCAGGGCTCGACGCCGCGTGCTCGTGCTCGACGCCAACCGCCCACGCAACGCCGCCACGCTCGTCTCGCACGGCTTCCTCACCAGGGACGGCGTGGCGCCGCACGAGCTTCGCCGGCTCGCGCGCGAGGAGCTCGCCCAGTATCCGGAGGCCGAGCTGCAGCTCGCGACGGTGCAGAGCGTCGCGAACGCCGAGTCCGGCGAGGGCTTCGCGGTCGAGGCGAAGGGCGTCAACGGGTCGCCGAACCGCTCGCTCACGGCGTCCCGTGTGCTCATCGCCACGGGGCTGAAGGAGACGCTCCCGGCGCTGCCGAGCATCCGGGCGTTCTACGGACTGGGTCTCTTCAGCTGCATCGAGTGCGACGGCTACGAGTACGGCGACCGGCCCCTCGCCCTCATCGGCGAGACGAGCGACCTGGCGTCTCGCGCGCTGCTCATCGCCCAGTGGAGCCACAATCTCACCGTCTTCACGAACGGCGTCGGGCGGGTCAGCCCGACCCAGGAGGCAGTGCTCGCGGAGCGGGGCGTCAGAGTGGAACGCCGGGAGATCGCGGATGTGGTGGGGGACCGGGGGGTGGTCTCCGCCGTGCTGCTGGCCGACGGCGAGTCGATCCCGGTCGACGGCGGCTTCGTGCGCCCGCGCTGGGATGCCGCCCTCGGCTACGTCGAGGGCCTCGGTCTCGAGACGGACGGCTGGGGCCTCCTCGAGACGGATGCCGACGGCCGCACGAGCGTCGCGGGCGTCTACGCGGCCGGCGACTCCACCGCGCCGGGACCGCAACAGCTCATCGTCGCGGCGGGTGCCGGGGCGCGGGTCGCCTCCACCATCAACCGAGACCTGATCGGCATCCCGCGGCACTGAGAACGCCCTACTGCGGCCGGTTGCGCAGGTGTTCGCGCGTGAGCGCGGCCATCTCCTCGTCGCTCAGCTCGTCGAGCGCCTTCGCCTCGTGGCGGTCCACCCGCGACCAGCGGATGAAGAGCAGGATCAGCACCGGCACATCCGCGATCTCGGCGATGAACCAGAGCAGGTCCCCGGACAGATGCTGGTCGTGCAGCGCGTTGGGAAACCAGCCGGGCACGGCGCCGAGTACTGGGCCGACCCTGTCGAGCACCGAGTCGTTGAGGCGCAGCAATATGCCGGGAATGGCATCCATCACCAGCTCCACGAACACGAGCAGAAATTCCACGGTGATGAAGAAGCTCGTGCGCTGGGTGGTGTGCTCCACGATCGGAAGCACCATGAGCAGCCCCACGATCGGCACGACGAGGGTCAGGATGCCGCCCGCGGCCGGCGACTCGCGCAGGCTGCCCGCGAGCGGGGTGAGGAAGACGCAGAAGGCGGCGAAGGCGAAGACCGGCGCGAAGACGGCGTTGCCGGCGAGACGCACCGGCCAGGAGGCGAGCACGGCATCCATCACGCGCAGCGGGGCCCCACTCAGCACCAGGCGCGCCAGGGCAACCGGCTTGCCGAGGCTCATCAGGCCGGGCACCGCGAAGAGCAGCAGCGCCATTCGGGTGCTGAAGGCCCAGCGCAGCTCGCCGCTGTGCACGCCGAGGAACCCGAACTGCACCACGGCGTAGGAGCCGAGGCCGAGCACGAAGAACGCGAGCGTGCGGGCGACGGGCCAGCGGATGCCGCGGCGCGCGAGCCGCCACGCCCCGGTCGCGTAGAGTCCGCCGGCCGCGACGATCGCGACGATGGCCACCGGATCGGCGCGCCAGGTCGTGAGGAAGGTGATCAGGGGAGGCGTGGCTGGGCTCGATTCGTTCGGGACGGTGTTCAAATTCTGCCACCGTCACGGCCACACGCCGCCCCATTTGGCCGACCATCCGAACGTAGGTTAGAGTGACTAGTCGGCCCGGCTTCGGCTTGGCCCGGTGGGGTATGGTGTAATTGGCAACACGGAAGATTCTGATTCTTTTGTTCTTGGTTCGAGTCCAGGTACCCCAGCTCGTAAACCCCTGATTTCAAGCGGAAATCAGGGGTTTCATCATGTCGCTCGCCACCACTGTTTCAGCCTTAGGGACAAAATACGGGACAAAAAACCCGTCCCGGTTACCGTTTTTGGTCCGCGAGCCGAATCGGCTACCGGCTGCTCCCGGAAGGCCCCGAGTCGTCCCGGAGCTCCCAACGCACCTGTGGGGCATGCTCGACACAACAGCGCCGTCTCTTCCCGTGATTCTCACCCAGGACGACCTGGCGGCGCTTCTGAAGGTCCCGCCGCGGACCCTGGAGGACTGGCGGCTGACCTGCAGCGGACCGCCGTACCGGAAGATCGGCCGGCATGTGCGGTACGAGCTGATCGAGGTGATGGACTGGTTCCGCGCGCAAGGTAACCATGCCTAGGCCACGGACCCCCGCGGGACAGCTCGGCACCATCCAATACACCACCCTGGCTGAGGGACGGGTGCGGGCCCGCAGTCGGATCCGCGACGACTCCGGTGCCAGTCATCCGTTGAAGGCCGTCGCTGCCACGGCAGACGCCGCGCTGGAGCTGCTGAAGCAGCGGGCCGCGGAGCTGAGCACCGGATTCGAACAGCTCCTGAGCGTCGACTCCACCATCGCCGACGCGTGCCAGGTATGGCTGGAGGAGGTCCGCACCTCGGGCCGGGTCGAGGTCTCCACCCTTGAGGGCTACCAGGACAGTGTTCGCACCATCGTCATCCCGGCCTGCGGCGGCATCATGCTTCGCGATCTGACCGTGGGCCGCGCCGATCGGATCCTGCAACGCATCCTCGCCACCCGGTCGATCTCCGCGGCCCGCAAGGCCCGCTCCGCCCTTAGCCTGATCTGTGGCACCGCCGTGCGTCAGGACGTCCTGTCCTTTAACCCGATCCGGGACGTCCAACGCCTGCCCTCAAGCCCCAAGCGCCAGTCTTACCTTTCCCCCGGCCAGATCGAGACCGCCCGCGCCCTCATGCACGCGTGGCGGACGGCACCCTCGGACGGTCCGCGTCCAGACTCCCGCAAACTTGAAGACGGGATGGACATCATGATCGGCACCAGCGCCCGCATCGGGGAGATCCTCGCCCTCCGCCGCACGGACGTTGAGATCACCGCTAAAACTCCCACCCTCCTGATCGCCGCAACCCTCGTCACTACCCGGCAATACGGCATGAGACGCAAACCGACCCCGAAACGGGCCCGGCAGACGCGCCGCGTTACCCTGCCGAGCTTCACCGCCGCTGCCGTCCGGCGTAGGTTGGCCTCTGCAGGGGTCGAGCCCGACGCGTATCTTTTTGCCACCCGCACGGGCCGCTCGTACAGCGTCAGTAATTTCGAACGGCTCCTGCGAAGCTTTGTTCACGACAACGAAAACGCGTTGCGCGAAGCGAACATTGTGGTGGACGAGTTCACCACTCATATTTTCCGGCGCACCGCAGCCACCCTCGTTGAACAAGCGGGCGGCATCACACTCGCCTCTCGTCTGCTCGGACATGCCAGCGAAGCTGTGACTCGGGCCAATTACGTGGTCACGCCGGAACAGGTCGACCCGGTCACCGCAATGATCCTGGACGATGCGATCGGGCGCTTGACCAATAGAGCTCGAGGAGCTTGATCTCAGGCTGGGAGCGAGGAGGACTCGCAGAGTCATTTGAGCGCAGGCGGCTCGCTAGCAGCTGCATAGAACGCCTTCTCTGCTTCCCGGCGGGCGGTGATGTCGTCCTGCACGAAATGGGCGAAGTCCTCGGCA
>NZ_JAYSJZ010000031.1:0-28753 GCF_043726815.1 Lacisediminihabitans sp. | reverse complement strand
GACGACCAGGTTGAACTTGAGCGCTTGCCCGAACTTGGCCGCGAGGCCCTTCTGCAGTCGCTCGAGCTGAACCGCGCGGATGGCGGTGGCACTCGTGATCGTCGCGACCGCGAGGCCCGACTGGTCGGCCACGATGGCGGCAGCGGTGCGCAGCAGTTCGCCGATGCGGCGGCCGCGAGGCTGCTGCATGAGGTGACGCACGATCGAGAGCGTCTGCGGGGACGCCTTCCCGACCAGGAGCGCCTCCACGAGAGCCACCTTCGACTCCGGGCTGCCGAGCTTGCTGCTCACGGCGAGCTCGAGTTCGGAGTCCGACGAGACCGCCGTGCCGAACGCGAAGAGTTCCGCGTCGATGTTGACGGTGGCCGGGGCGGAATCCGCCGCCGCCCGCAGTCCGAGCTCCTCGATTCCCGCGAGCAGATCGTCGGTGCTCGACCAGCGGTGCGAGACCACGGTGCCGAGCAACTCGAGCGTGGCCTCACTGAGGTTGCTGCCGAAGACCGCCGAGAGGATGGACCGCTTGTCCGCGGCATCCGTCGACGTGTCGGAGAGCATCGAGATGAGCTGCGCCGACCCGCCGATGATCCGGCCGGCCGAGAACAGCTCGTCGGCCGTCGCCAGGTTGGCCGTGCCCGCGGACGACAGCTTCGCCCGTGAGGCGGCGAGGGCTTCCCTGGTTGCTGATCCCATGCTTAGTTCACCGACTCCGGCTTCGCGCTGTTCTCTGACTTCTCGAGGTCGGCCAGGAACTGGTCGACCAGGCTTGCCGCCTTCGCGTCGTCGGACAGGCTCTGCCCGATCACGCCGGACGCGAGGTCGATCGCGAGCGATCCGACCTCGGCACGCAGCGACACGAGAGCCGACTGGCGCTCCGCCTCGATCTGCGCAGAAGCGCTCGCGGTGACGCGGGCGGCCTCGGCGGCCGCCTGCTCCTTGAGCTCGTTCAGGATCTTGACGCCATCCTGGCGAGCCTGCTCGCGAATGTTGCCGGCCTCGGCGCGTGCCTCGGCCAGCTGCTCGGTGTACTTCTCCAGGGCGGCGGCGGCCTCCGCTTGCGCGATCTCCGCCTTCTTGATTCCGCCCTCGATCACCTCGGCACGGGAATCCAAGTTCTGCTGCACCGACGGCAGGATCTTCTTCCAGAAGAAGACGAGCAACACGATGAAGCACACGGCGGACCAGATGAGGTCCGGAATGCCCGGAATCAATGGATTGTGTTGAGCCTCAGCAGCTGCCGAGAAGACTGTACGGAGCATTACTGGCCGGTAGTGAAGATGAAGTACGTGGCGATGCCGATGAAGGCCAGCGCCTCGGTGAACGCGATACCGATGTACATGAGCACCGTGAGGCGACCCTGCAGTTCGGGCTGGCGCGCGACGGACTCGATCGTCTTACCGACGACGATGCCCACGCCGATGGCCGGGCCGATGGCCGCGAGGCCGTATCCGATCGTCGCGATGTTTCCGCTCAGGGCGGCGACGGTGGTGGTGTCCACGTTGTGATTCCTTCCGTGATGGTGAAGCGGGCGGTCGCCCGATCCGATTAGTGCTCGTCTGCCAGCGCGAGCTGGAGATAGACAGCGGTCAAGATGGTGAAGACGTACGCCTGCAACACCGCGACAAGGAGTTCGAACAGTGTGAAGACGAACCCGAAGGCGAGCGTCCCGATGCCGAACAGTTTGAAGAGCCCCGGTGCCTCGAAGAAGAAGAACGAGGTGGCGAGGAAGAACAGAACGAGCAGCAGATGGCCGACGATCATGTTCATGAGAAGTCGGAGCGTGTGGGTGATCGGCCTCACGATGAAGGTCGAGAGCACCTCGATCGGGGTCACGATGATGTAGAGCACCCACGGCACGCCGGGCGGGAAGAGCGCGTTGCGCAGGAACTTGCCCGGGTGCTTGCGCAATCCGGCATAGATCCAGGTGAAGTAGGCGATGCCGGCCAGCAGAAGCGGAACGCCGATCACGGAGGTGCCGGCGATGTTGAACCCCGGGATGGTGCCGGTGAGGTTCATCGCCAGGATCATGAAGAAGAAGGTGGTGAGGATCGGCAGGAAGCGACGGCCGTCCTTCTTGCCGAGCAGGTCTTCGGCGATGCCGACCCGAACGAAGTCGAGTCCCATCTCGATGAGCGACTGCCCGCGTCCTGGCACGATCTTCAGGTTGCGGGTGGCGAGCCAGAACACCAGCACGATCACGATGGTCGTGATGATGCGGATGAGCATGACGCGGTTGAGCTCGACGTAGGTACCGGCGAACAGCACGACGGGAGGGAAGAATTCGCCGATGTTGGGCCCGACGAAGCCACCGCCGCCGCCGTCATTGGCAGAAGGGAGGAGCAGATTGAGAGCGTTAGATAACAGCGCTATCTCCAGAATCGGGGCATGTGATCACGCGGCGATGGAAAGGGGGGGCGTTCGTTCTCACTCTATCAACAGAATGAAGGTGGCCAGAATCGTTATTTGGCCTGTTCGCCCCTCGGCGAGGCCTCTGCGGCATCCCCGGGAAGACGCACATCGCTCACATAGGGCAGGCGGGAGCGGGCGATCACGACGACGTCGACCACGAGGGTACCGAGCACCGCGACGACGAGACTGAGGAAAAGAATCGTGGACTGGATCCAGGGCTGGTCCTTGAGCAGGAAGACGAGCACGAGGAACAGCACGAACTTGAGAAGCCACGCCCCCATCACGATGCCGAAGAAGGCCACGCTGAGAAAGTCGCCCCGGGCGATGCGGGTGGCCACGACGATGCTCGCCGCCGTGATTCCGAGGAACACGACGGCCATCGCGGTGCCGATGAGGGCGCTCAACACCCCGCTCCCCCCGGCGACGATGAGGCCGATGACCGAGCCGACGACCGCGATGACGACCGCGAGGATGCCCCCGTAGGCGAGGATCCGCTTGAGGATGGGGACGGCGCTCATGTGGCTTCCTTCTTCTTCAGGGCATCGAGTGCCGCGTCTTGGGCGGCATCCGTCTCTGCGGTGTCGGTTCCGATCGAGATCATGTCGGCCGCCGCATCGAGCGGGTCGAGGCGGGCGGCAACCGCCGGCACGTCGTCTTCGGGGCTCGCCAACTGCACGGCCGTCTCCACGGCCTTGCGCCTGGTGAGCGGCGACAGGGTGACCACGGTGCAGACGACCAGGCCGATCGCGATGAAGGTGAGGGCCCGCGCCGCAGGCATGAAGAGGAAGAGCAGGCAACCGACCGCCACGACCGTGGTCCAGGCGTAGAAGATGAGCACCGCCGGAATGTCGGTGTGCCCCATGTCGAGCAGGCGGTGGTGAAGGTGCTTACGATCGGCGCTGAACGGTGACTTGCCGGCGCGCAGGCGGCGGAAGACGGCGAGGCCGAAGTCGAGCAGCGGCACGATCAGGATGGCGAACGGCAGCAGGATGGGGATGAACGCCGGCACGAGCTGTTTGGCGAAGGTGAGCTGTCCGACATCCACCGAACCCGTGACCGAGATGGCCGAGGTCGCCATCAGGAGGCCGACGAGCAGGGCGCCCGCGTCACCCATGAAGAGCTTCGCCGGATGCCAGTTGAGCGGCAGGAACCCCACGCAGGCGCCGATGAGCACCGCCGTGATGAGCGACGCGAGGTTGAAGTATTCCGTTTGGGCAATATTCGTGGCGAGGATCCAGCTGTAGATGAAGAAGACACCGTTGGCGATGATGGCCACACCCGCGACGAGGCCGTCCAGCCCGTCGATGAAGTTGATGGCGTTCATCACCAGCACGATCGCGAGCACCGTGACGATCAGCCCCGTGTACGACGAGAGTACGACGATGCCCCCCACGATCGGCAGCGACGTGAGCTGAACACCCTGCCACGCGAGCAGGCCGGCGGCGATGATCTGGCCGGCGAGCTTCGTGACCCAGTCCAGATCCCAGATGTCGTCGGCCACCCCGATCAACACGATGATGAGGGCCGCGCCAAGGATCGCGAAGATCGGGCCGGGTTTGGCGAAGATGAGGTGGAATTGCGGCAGCTGCGACGCGACGCCGAACGCGATGAGGATGCCGAGGAACATGGCGACGCCGCCCAGCCGGGGCGTTGGTCGCTTGTGCACGTCGCGCTCGCGGATCGCCGGGTACAGCCGATACTTCATGCCCAGGCGTGCGATGAGGATCGAGAGGCCGAAGGTCACCACGGCCGAGAGGCCGCCGGCGGCCACGTAGTAGATGATCCTCACGAGGGGCCTTCCCCGGACTCGGTCGTCCCCGACTCCCGCACCGAGTCGAGCACGGCGTTGATGGCCTCTTCGGAGATCACCCCGTGTCGCACGATGCGCAGTGTGCCGCCCTCGGTCAACAGTCCGGTCGCATCGACGATGGTCGACCCGGTTCCCGCCCCGGCCTCGTAGTCGGTGCCGGCCTCTCCGCCGTCGAGGTACACGCTCACGCTCTCGCCCAGCATGCGCTCGGCATCCTGCACCGTGGTCGCGGCCTGTTCCCCGGTGAGGTTCGCCGACGAGACCGCGAGCGGGCCCGTCTCGGAGAGCAGCTCGAGCGCGTAGAAGTTGTTCGGCATCCGCAGGGCGACCGTGCCGTCGGTGTCTCCCAGGTCCCACTTGAGGGACTCACGGGCGGGCAGGATCACGGTGAGCCCGCCGGGCCAGAACTCGGCGACGAGTGCCCGGACCTCGTCCGGCACGGCCTCCGCGAGGGCGTCGAGGGTGGGAATCCCGGGGATGAGCACCGGAGGGGGCGACTGGCGGGTGCGGCCCTTCGCATCGAGGAGCCGCTGCACCGCCTCCGGGCTGAACGCGTCGGCCGCGAGGCCGTACACCGTGTCTGTGGGCAGCACCACGAGCTCGCCTCGGCCGATAGCGACCCTCGCGAGGCGCATGCCAGTGAGAAGCCCGGTGGGGTCCGAGCAGTCGAAGATCGTCGCCATGTCGGTAGCCATCCTACTTCGGCCGGCCTGACAGCCCCGCTGAGGCTCCGCGCGGCCGGCTCGGTGTCGGCTGAGATACTGGTAGCTGCGAGTGGAGCCCGGTGGACCTGTATTTCTTCGATTTCGACAAGACCCTCTATGCATACGACTCCCGAAAGCGACTGCCGGCGCTGAGCATCGCGAGCGGGCTGAGCCAGTACCACCTCGCCAAGACCTGGTGGGAGGGCGGATTCGAGATCCGCGCCGAATCGGGCGAGTGGCCGACGGCGGCGGAATACCTCGCCGAGTACGGGCGGGTCACGGGCGCCGTGATCACCCTCGAGCAGTGGCAGCAGGCACGTGCACTCGCCAGCACCCGCATCCCGGGCAGCATCGACGCCCTGCGCCACGCCGCATCGATAGGCACGGTCTGCCTGCTCTCGAACAACCCATCGGTGTTCGCAGAATCGCTGCCCGTCCTCGCACCGGATGTCGTGGCCATCGTGGGCGAGAACCGGCTGGTGAGCTGCGAGCTCGGTGTGCGCAAGCCCGACCCGCAGGCCTTCGAACTCGCCCTCGGACGCTTCGACGCGCGACCGGAGGACACCTTCTTCATCGACGACTCCGCCGCGAACGTGGCCGGCGCGGCATCCGTCGGCATCCACACCCACCACCTCGTCTACCGTGACCGCGTGCCGCAACTCGACGGTCTGCACGAGGCCATCGAGCGATTCGCCGCGAGGAAGAAGTGATGCTGCTCTTCATCTTCGACATGGATGACGTGCTCTACGACTACGACTGGCGTCGGCGGATGGAGGGGATGACCGGTCTCACCGGACTCTCCCTCGCCGAGCTGCGTGAGCGCTGGTGGCACGCCGAGGGCGAATTGGCGGCCGAGGCCGGCCGGATCGGCAGCGCGGACGACTACCTCGCCGCGTTCAACGCGGCCGTCGGCATCGACGTGGACGAGGCGGACTGGGTGCGCGTGAGGGGCGCGGCCATGACGCCGTGGGCGGACTCCATCGCCGCCGTGCGGCGTGCGGCCGAGCTCGGCCGGGTCACGCTGCTCACCAACAACGGGCCACTCACCTCGCGCCACCTGCGCTCCCTCGCCCCCGAGCTCGTACCCGTCTTCGGCGACCACCTCTTCACGTCGTCGGACTACGGGGCGCGCAAACCGGACCCGGAGGTGTTCAAGGCGGTGCTCGCCCGCTACGACGTGCCGGCGAGCGACGCGTTCTTCGCCGACGACCTGCCGGAGAATGTCGCGGGTGCCCGCTCGATCGGCATCACGGGGCACCTGTTCGCCGGCGCCCCCGGCCTGCTCGCCGCGATCGAAGACTTCGCCCGTACCCGCTGACGCGGCCCTAGGCTGGAGACGATCAACAAGGGAGAGTGCTGGATGATCGACCAACCCACGCTCGACGAAATCTGGGAGTTCGGCGATCCCGCGGCGTCGGAGGCCCGGTTCCGGGTCGAGCTCGAGCAGGGCGGCCCGTGGGACGACACGGAGCGGGCCGAACTCACCACCCAGCTCGCGCGCGCGATCGGGCTTCAGGGCAGGTTCGACGAGGCGGCCGCGCTGCTGATCGAGATCCCGGACGAGTCGGATCCGATCGTGGGGGTGCGGGTGCTCCTCGAGTCCGGCCGCGTCATGAACAGCTCGGGACATCCGGAGTCCGCCGCCGGACTGTTCCGCCAGGCCGCCACGATCGCCGGTCGCCTGGGCGCCGAATTCCTGCTGATCGATGCGTTGCACATGCTCGCGATCGTCGATGCGCCCGGCGCCGAGGACTGGACGGCTCGCGCGGTAAACCTCGCGGAGGCCTCCCCCGACGACCGCACGAAACGCTGGCTCGTGTCGCTGCACAGCAATCTCGGCTGGCGCTACTTCGACGAGGACAACCTCGACGCCGCCTTCGCCTCATTCACCGAGGCCGCGCGGTGGGCGGACCTCCTCGGCACCGCTCAGCAGCGCGAGTGGGCCCAGGAGGCGCTCTCCGAGTGCGCGGCGGCGATGGATGCGGCGAGCGAGTCCCTCTAGCCGCCTCCGCGCTCCCCTTCCTTGCTCCCTGTTCCGTGCTTCCTGTTCCGTGTTTCCTGTTCCGTGTTTCCTGTTCCGAAATCCATGCATTTCTGCCCCAGCCTCGGCGTGTCATGTCACCCCACCGGCGTGTCGGCGAGAAATGCATGGATTTCGGAAGGGGGCATTTCGGAAGGGGGCAATGGGGGCGGCGCAGCACTGGCTCAGCGGAGCGCGGTGGTGGCGCGGTCGCGGCCGAGAAGGTCGCGGTGCGTCGCGACGGCGTTCCAGCCGTCCGCGGTGAGCAGCGCGGCGTCGGCGAGTGATTCCGCCAGGTTCTGCTGCTCGACCCGCAGTGGCTTCACCGACTCGAACAGGCCAGAGTCTGCCAATCGATGCGGGCGTCTCTCGATAATTCGTTGACCCGTCCGGGTTAACTGTGTATGGTCTACACCAATGTGTATTAGATACACACGTTCTTGATGACACCCAGTCGTCGTCGACGGAAAGGAAGTCCAATGGATACCCATCACCCTGCGATCACGGTGCGCGGGCTCGCAAAGAGCTATCGAGGGGTCCCCGTGCTCGCGGATCTCGACATCACCGTGGGCCGCGGTGAGATCTTCGCCATGCTCGGACCGAACGGTGCCGGCAAGACGACGACGGTCAACGTTCTCACCACTCTCGTGTCTCCCGATCGCGGCACCGTGACGATCGCCGGGCACGACCTCACCTCCGACCCGGCCGGTGTCCGCTCGGCGATCGGCCTCACCGGCCAGTTCGCTGCCGTCGACCTGTTTCAGACCGGCGCGGAGAACCTCGCCATGATGTGCCGACTCGCTCACCTGTCGAGACGCGATCGCCGCATCCGCACGTCGCAACTGCTCGACCAGTTCGATCTTGTCGCCGCTGCCGGGCGCGCCGTGTCTACCTACTCCGGGGGGATGCGCCGACGTCTTGACCTCGCCATCAGCCTCATTACCGCTCCCCCGGTCGTGTTCCTCGACGAGCCGACTACGGGACTAGATCCGCGCAGCCGTGTGCAGCCGTGGGATGTCGTCCGAGACCTCGCGAACCGAGGGACCACCATCCTGCTCACCACCCAGCACCTCGAGGAGGCCGACCAACTCGCGGACCGGATCGCGGTGCTCGATGGCGGACGGATCGTCGCCGAGGGGACCCCGGCCGAGCTCAAGGCCCGGCTGAGCGGCGACCACGTCGAGCTCGTGTTCGGCGACGCCGCCAATTTCGAGCTCGCGAGCAGACTGGACTTTGGCGCGTCGGCGGCTCTGGATGCCGGGAATCGCACGCTACGCGCGCCCGCCCCGGACCCGGTCGCCACCATCCGCCGGCTTCTCGGGATCGCCGCGGACCACAACCTCGCCGTGACCGCGATCCACGTCGTCACCCCCACCCTCGACGACGTGTTCCTCAGCCTCACGGGTTCCGTCGTCTCGACCGACCGGGAGGTCGCCGCATGAGCACCGTCACGACTCGCCCGATCGGGCTCGCAATCACCGTCAGTCACGCGTTCGGCGACGCCGGGGCAATGGTCGCACGGGAACTTCGTCGCACCGTTCGCAGCGTCGACTCCCTCGTGACGGCCCTGGTCATCCCTGTGTCGATCATGCTTGTGTTCGTCATCGTCTTTGGCGGAGCGATCGAAGGAAACGGCGACTACATCAACTATGTCGTCCCCGGCACCCTCGTGCTCTGCGTCGGATTCGTCTCGGCGTCGACGGCGGTCGCCGTCGCGCAGGACATGACCAGCGGCACAATCGACCGGTTCAAGACCCTTCCGATCTTCGCCGCGTCGCCGATGATCGGCCACGTCGTGTCGAGTGTCATCCGCAACTTGGCGACGACCGCCGTGGTGATCGGTGTCGCACTGCTCCTCGGCTTCCGCCCACACGCCGATCTCGGTGGATGGCTCGCCGCGGTCGGCTTCCTGGTGCTCGCGATTCTGGGCTTCACCTGGATCAGTTGCGCCGCCGGCCTCGCCCTGAGCGTCGAAGCCGCCGGGAGTGTGAACTTCGTCTTCCTGTTCTTGCCCTACCTGTCGAGCGGGTTTGTGCCCATCGACTCGATGCCGGACTGGCTGCAGGGATTCGCGCGCACCCAGCCGTTCACCCCAATCATCGAGACTGCTCGCGGGCTGCTCAGCGGGACGGATGTCGGCGGCACCGGCTGGTCGGCCGTGGCGTGGATCGTCGGTTTCATCGTCGTCGGCTATGCGGCATCCGTGCTCCTGTACCGCCGCACCGCGCGCTGACCCGCAGTCCCGCTACCGCGCCACACCTGAGCCCATCCCGACCGTAAACTTGCCGGGAATCGTTCCGTTCGACGAAAGGATGCCCGTGGCCGATCCGGTCGAGTACGGCCTCCCGAGCGGCGTCGCCCTCGCCTGGGGTGTCGCCGAGCGTCCGCAGCGGGGACCGAGACGCGAGTTGAGCATCGAGCGCATCGTCGAGGCGGCGATCGGCATCGCCGACTCCGAGGGCCTCGGGGCCGTCTCCATGGCCAGGGTCGCGAACTCGCTGGAGTTCACCACCATGTCGCTGTATCGATACCTAACGTCGAAAGACGACCTGCTGGTCCTCATGCAGGATGCGGTCGGCGCAGAGGCGATACCGGGTCCGGTCGGCGAGCAGGGCTGGCGGGATGCGCTCAGGAGCTGGGTCGCCCAAGTCGTCAATGTGTACCAGGCGCATCCGTGGTTCGGCGAGATCCCGGTCTCCGGTGTTCCGCTCACCCCGAACAGCCTCGGCCTCGTCGACTGGGCGCTGGAGGCGCTGCGGGACGTCGGCATGTCCGAGCAGGACAAAATGTCGTCCATCCTGCTGCTGAGCGGGTACGCCACCAATGTCGGCCGCATCACCGGTGGCTTCGCCCGCGCCAAGAAGGCCGGCGCGACGACGGGGACCATCACCGGCGCGTCGTATGTGGACGCCCTCCGGGAACTCGTGAGCGAGGAGCGCTTCCCGTCGCTCTATCCGCTCGTGCAATCCGGGGTCTATACGGACGAGGAGACCGACTCCTTCGCGTTCGGGCTCGAGACGCTCCTCGACGGCATCGAAGGGCACCTCGAATCCGGCGGGCCGCCGACCCCCGTCGCCGCGGTGGAGCCCTATCCGACTCGCGACAAGGCGGTCCGCGAGGCGACCAAGGCGCGACGGGAGGCTGCGGCAAGACTGCGCGACCTCAGGAAGCGCGAGGCCGAGCTGGTCGCGAAGGCCCGAGAGCGGGATGCGGCGGCGGCGAAGGCGGACAGCGAGTCGCTCTAGCCGCCCCCGCCTTCCGCCCTTCCCCTTCCCTCTTCCGAAATCCATGCATTTCTGCCCCAGCCTCGGCGTGTCCTGTCACCCCACCGGCGTGTCGGCGAGGAATGCATGGATTTCGGAAGGGGGCATTTCGGAAGGGGGCGAAGGGGCTGCGGATTGGACAGTCAGCGGAGCGCGGTGGTGGCGCGGTCGCGGCCGAGAAGGTCGCGGTGCGTCGCGACGGCGTTCCAGCCGTCCGCGGTGAGCAGCGCGGCGATGGCGGCGCCCTGCAGCTCGCCGTGCTCGAGCACGAGGGTGCCGCCCGGGTGCAGCAGGCGCGCCGCCGTGCGCGAGACCTGGCGCACGACATCCAGCCCGTCCGGGCCTCCGTAGAGCGCGTGCTCTGGATCGAACAGCCGCACCTCCGGGTCACGAGGGATGGCGCCGGCCGGGATGTATGGCGGATTGGAGATGACCACGGCCACCGTGCCGTCGAGGTCGGGCAGGGCGTCGGCCAGGTCGACGAACACGGCGCGCGCGTTGTCGGCCCCGCTGGCGCGGAAGTTCTGGGTGGTCCAGACGAAGGCGCGCGGCGAGTTCTCGACCCCGAAGACGCGAGAGTGCGGAACCTCCGTCGCCATCGCGAGGGCGATCGCCCCGCTGCCGGTTCCCAGGTCGACCCCGATCGGCTCGGGGGCGGCCGCGACGCGCAGCGCGTCGATCGCGAACTGGGCGACCTCCTCCGTCTCCGGCCTGGGCACGAAGACACCCGGTCCGACGGCAAGTTCCATCGACCGGAACGGAGCGGTCCCGGTGATGTGCTGGAGCGGTTCGCGGGCGGCCCGGCGGGCCAGCGCGGCCCGGAGGGCGACCGCGTCGTCATCCGCCACCGCGGTGCCGATGACCGCCTTCGCCTGCACCTCGCCGCGACTGAGACCGAGCACGTGGCCGATCAGCAACTCGGTGTCGACGTCAGGAGTGGGCACGCCCGCCCGCCCCAACAGCTCGACGCCGTCGTCGCGAAGAGTTGCCACGCTAACAACAGGATTCATGTGAGCAGCCAGGAGGGTCGGGTCGGACGAGAGCGAGCGGAGCGCGCCGGTCACTCCTCGGGGGAACCGAGCATCGCGAGCCGGGCTTCCTCATCCGCGTCGATGTCCGACTGGATCACCGCGTCGAGAGCGCCATTCATCACGGCGTCGAGGTTGTAGGCCTTGTAGCCCGTGCGGTGATCCGCGATGCGGTTCTCGGGGAAGTTGTAGGTGCGGATGCGCTCGGACCGATCCATGGTGCGGATCTGGCTCTTGCGCACGACGGAGGCCGCGGCGTCGATCTCCTCCTGCTGGCGAGCGAGCACGCGGGCACGGAGCACGCGCATCCCGGCCTCGCGGTTCTGCAGCTGCGACTTCT
Source organism: Lacisediminihabitans sp. (assembly GCF_043726815.1). Taxonomy (NCBI): domain Bacteria; kingdom Bacillati; phylum Actinomycetota; class Actinomycetes; order Micrococcales; family Microbacteriaceae; genus Lacisediminihabitans; species Lacisediminihabitans sp. Next base: position 17,182 of record NZ_JAYSJZ010000031.1, on the reverse strand, counting down.
CGTTCTGCATCGCCACCACGATCCCGGTGGGGAGATGGGTGATGCGCACGGCGGAGTCGGTGGTGTTCACCGACTGCCCGCCGGGGCCGCTCGAACGGTAGACGTCGATCTTGAGGTCGTTGGGTGAGATCTCGACCTCTTCCGGCTCGTCGACCTCCGGGAACACGAGCACCCCGGCCGCCGACGTGTGGATGCGGCCCTGCGACTCGGTGGCCGGAACGCGCTGCACGCGGTGCACTCCGCCCTCGTACTTGAGGTGCGCCCAGACGCCCTCGGCCGGATCGGAGGAGTTGCCCTTGATGGCGAGCTGCACATCCTTGATGCCGCCCAGATCGCTCGAGGTCTGCTCGATGATCTCGGTCTTCCACTTCTTGGATTCGGCATAGTGCAGGTACATGCGAAGCAGATCGCCGGCGAAGAGCGCGGACTCTGCCCCGCCCTCCCCCATCTTGATCTCCATGATCACGTCACGACCGTCGTTCTCGTCGCGCGGGATGAGCAGCCGGCGAAGGCGCTCCTCCATCGTGTCGAGTTCGGCCTTGATGTTGGGCAGCTCCTCGGCGAATGACGCATCCTCCGCCGCCATCTCGCTCGCGGCCTCGAAGTCGTCGGTGAGTTTCAGCCAACGGTTGTAGGCGTCCACGATGCGACTCAGCTCGGCGTACCGCCGGTTGACCTTCTTCGACTTGGCCGGGTTGGAATGGAGTTCGGGGTCGGCGAGCTGCTCCTGGAGATCCTCGTGCTCCACCAGCAGCGTCTTCACCGACTCGAACACGCCAGAGTCTGCCATGGCTGCTTAGCCCTCTTTGGTACTCGATGCGCCCGGAAGCGACTTCTGGATCTTCATCAGGAACTCGACGTTGCTCGTCGTGTCCTTGAGCTGCGTGAGCACGAGCTCGAGGGCCTGCTGGGTCTCGAGTCCCGCAAGAGCGCGGCGGAGCTTCCAGTTGATCTTCGTCTCGTCGATGCCCATGAGCATCTCCTCGCGACGCGTGCCGGAGGCGTTCACGTCAACGGCGGGGAAGATGCGCTTGTCCGCCAGCTGGCGGGACAGGCGAAGCTCCATGTTGCCGGTGCCCTTGAACTCCTCGAAGATGACCTCGTCCATCTTGGATCCGGTCTCCACGAGCGCGGTGGCGAGGATGGTGAGCGATCCGCCGTCTTCGATGTTGCGCGCCGCACCGAAGAAACGCTTCGGCGGGTAGAGGGCAGACGAGTCGACCCCTCCAGAGAGGATGCGCCCGGATGCCGGAGCCGCGAGGTTGTACGCGCGGCCGAGGCGGGTGATCGAGTCGAGCAGCACGACCACGTCGTGGCCGAGCTCGACGAGCCGCTTCGCGCGCTCGATGGCGAGCTCCGCGACGGTCGTGTGGTCTTCGGCCGGACGGTCGAAGGTGGAGGCGATGACCTCACCCTTGACCGTGCGCTGCATGTCGGTGACTTCTTCCGGACGCTCGTCGACCAGAACGACCATGAGGTGAACCTCGGGATTGTTCTTGGCGATGGCGTTGGCGATGGCCTGGAGCACGAGCGTCTTGCCGGCCTTGGGCGGCGAGACGATGAGGCCGCGCTGGCCCTTGCCGATCGGCGACACGAGGTCGATGATGCGGGTGGTGAGCTTCTGCGGCTCGGTCTCGAGGCGCAGACGCTCCGAGGGGTAGAGCGGCGTGAGCTTGCCGAATTCGACGCGATCGGCGGCCTGGTCGACGGGGAGCCCGTTGATCGAGTCGATCTTAACGATCGCGTTGTACTTCTGGCGACCGCTGTTGTCGTTGTCGCGCGGCTGGCGGATCGCTCCCACCACGGCGTCGCCCTTGCGGAGGTTGTATTTCTTCACCTGGCCGAGCGAGACGTAGACGTCGTTGTTGCCCGGAAGGTAGCCGCTGGTGCGAACGAAGGCGTAGTTGTCGAGCACGTCGAGGATGCCGGCCACCGGGATGAGCACGTCATCCTCGGTGATCTCGGGCTCGAAGTCGTCGTTTCCGCCCGGGCCGCGGCGCTTGCGGTCGCGGTAGCGGTTGCGTCCGCTGCGCTCGCCGTCGTCGTCCTGCAGAAGCTGCTGCTGCTGGCGGTCGTTGCCGTTGCGGTTGTTCGGCTGCTGACGGTCGCCCGGCTGCTGGCGGTCGCCCTGCTGCTGGCGGTCGCCCTGCTGCTGACGGTCACCCTGCTGCTGACGGTTGGCGTTGCGGTTGTTGGTGCGCCCGGAGTCGTCTGACTCCTGCTCGCCGCGGGCGGTCTCCTGCTGGCGGTCGCCACGGTTGCGGTTGCGGTTGCGGGAGTTGCGGGTCGGCTGTCCATCGCCGTCGTCGGCGAGCGCCTCGCGCTCGGCCTCCTGGCCGGGAATGAGGTCGATGCCGCTCGCCGCACGGTTGACGTGCCTGGTGACCGACTTGGGCGCCGCCTTGGCGACGGGCTCCGGCTCGAAGGCCGGGGCGTCGATGATCGGGGCGGTGGAGGAACCGGCGTCGACGATGGAGGTGCTCGCACGCCGCGGTGCGCGCTTGCGAGCGGCCGGAGCCGCGGCGACCTCGGTCGCTGCGGTCTCGGGCGCCGCTACGTCAGTGGCGACCGTCTCGGTCACCGGGGCATTCTCGGTCGATGGTTCGGCATCCGCCGCGGTCTTGCTGTTGTTCTGGATCTCGGTGATTGCGTCCACGAGTTCTCCCTTACGAAGTTTGGAGGCACCACTCATGCCCAACTCGGCTGCCAGAGCGTACAGCTCGGGGAGGCGAAGGCTGGAGAGGTTTGTGCTTGAGTCCGGCCGGGTGGCGCGGACAGTGAGGTCAGTCACTGAGGGGGTTCCTTTCCCCTCGCGGCGTCCGCACCGATGAGGTGCGGGATACGCTCGCGGGAGAGCTTGTCGTCCGTACTCTCCACCGGGTCCGCGCTGCTGTTTTAAGAAGCTGCGCAGTGAGGGAAAGTATTGAAGCGAGTGCTAGTGATTGTGCAAACCGGGGCTTTCGGCTAAGCCGAGATATCTACCGGGTGCAGTGAAACTGTAGCACCTTTGAAGTCTACGGCCAGCACGAGCGACTGCCACGGCGCGCCCTCGTGGCGCGCGATGAGCTCCGCGGCGACGAGCCTCTGGGCCGGGTCGCTGCAGAGCACCAGAATCGACGGCCCGGCCCCCGACACCACCGCCGGAAGCCCGGCGGCCCGCAATTCGCCGATCAGTGACTCGGTGTCTGGCATGGCGCTCGCGCGGTAGCTCTGGTGGAGCTTGTCCTCGGTCGCGGCGAGCAGCAGCTCGGGCGACTGGATGAGGGCGGCGATGAGGAGGGCGCTCCGCGAGACGTTGAAGATCGCGTCCTCGTGCGGCACGGAGGCCGGGCGCAGGCTGCGCGCCAGCTCGGTAGACATGGTGGACTCCGGCACGGCGATGAGGGGCGAGACGCCGCGGTGCACGATCAGCTTCTTGTGCTGGGGGCCGGCATCCGAGGTCCAGGCGATCGTGAGGCCGCCGAACAGGGCCGGCGCGACGTTGTCCGGATGCCCCTCCATGGCCGTCGCCAGAGCGAGCAGGGAGTTGGAGTCGATGTCGACGATTCCCTCGAGCAGGCCCTTCGCCGCCATGATTCCCGAGACGATCGCGGCGCCGGAGGAGCCGAGGCCGCGGCCGTGCGGGATGTTGTTGCGCGCCACGAGGTCGAGTCCCGGAAGGGGATGTCCGTACGCGGCGAAGGTGTAGGCGATCGCCTTGACGACGAGGTTCGACTCGTCGGTGGGCACCTCGCCTGCCCCCACGCCGATCACCTCGACCGTGGCGCCCGGCTCGGGCCGCACCGTCACGGTGAGCTCGTCGTACAGCGAGAGCGCGAGTCCGAGCGTGTCGAACCCGGGACCGAGGTTGGCCGTGGTCGCCGGCACCTTGACCGTGACCGAACGACCGGCGAGTGATCGCGCCGATCCCGATGGGGCCGGAGTCTCTGGCGTCATCCGGCGCTCCCGAAGACCGCTGTGGTCGGCAACGCTAGGCCGTGACTTTGGACAGGCCGAGCACGCCGGCCACCTCGTCGGTGTCGTTCGCCACGACGGTGGGCTTGATGTCGGAGCCGTCGGCCGTGCGAAGGGCCCACTGCGGGTCCTTCAGGCCGTGGCCGGTGACCGTGAGCACCACGGTCGATCCGCGCGGGATCTGCCCGGCGGCCGCCCGCTCGAGCAGGCCGGCGACGCTGATCGCCGATGCGGGCTCCACGAAGATGCCGACCTCGGCGGAGAGGATGCGGTAGGCCTCGAGAATGTGCTCGTCGGAGATCGCGCCGAAGTAGCCGTTGCTGGTCTCGCGTGCCCCGAGGGCGAGCTCCCACGATGCCGGGTTGCCGATGCGGATAGCGCTCGCGATGGTGTCGGGGTTCTTCACCACGTGGCCGAGCACGATCGGGGCACTGCCGGCTGCCTGGAAGCCGAACATGCGCGGAAGCTTGGTGGTCTCGCCGCGGGCCAGCTCCTCGCTGTAGCCGCGGAAGTACGCCGTGTAGTTGCCGGCGTTGCCGACCGGCACGATGTGGATGTCCGGGGCGTCCCCGAGCACCTCGACGACCTCGAAGGCCGCGGTCTTCTGGCCCTCGATGCGATCGTTGTTGACGGAGTTGACGAGGTGCACCGGGTAGTTGGCCGCGAGGTCCCTGGCGATCTCGAGGCAGTCGTCGAAGATGCCCTGCACCTGGAGCAGCTCCGCGTTGTGCGCGATGGCCTGGCTGAGCTTGCCGAGCGCGATCTTGCCCTCGGGCACGAGCACGGCGGCGGTGATGCCGGCGTGCGCGGCGTAGGCGGCGGCGGACGCCGAGGTGTTGCCGGTCGACGCGCAGATGATCGCCTTCGCGCCGTGCTCCACCGCCTTGGACACTGCCATGGTCATGCCGCGGTCCTTGAACGACCCGGTCGGATTCATCCCCTCGTACTTCACCCAGACCGTCGCGCCGGTGCGGGCGGAAAGCGCGGGAGCCGGCAGCAGCGGGGTGCCGCCCTCGCCGAGGGTGACGATGGGGGTCGCATCGGAGATGTCGAGCCGGTCTGCGTACTCGCGGAGAACTCCGCGCCACTGGTGAGCCATTAGGATCCTTCTACTCTGAGTACGGACGTGACCGCTCGAACGACCTGGCTGGTTTCGAGTGCCGCGACGGTTGCGGCGAGATCGGCTTCCGACGCCTCGTGGGTGCCGATAACTAGGGTAGCGCTGGGCTGGGCAGGGTCTGCGCCCGCCTGGACCGACTGCGTAACAGTCTCGACGGACACCCCGTGTTCGCTGAAGAGCGTCGCCACCGCGGCGAGCACCCCCGGCTGGTCGACGACGCTAAGCGTGATTTGGTAGCGCGTGATGACCCGGGAGATCGGCAGGATGGGCAGGTTGGCATGGGTCGACTCCGCCACGCCCGGTCCGCCGATCACGTGCCGGCGCGCGGCGGACACGAGGTCGCCGAGCACCGCGGAGGCCGTCTCGATCCCCCCGGCGCCCGCGCCGTAGAACATGAGGTCGCCGGCGGCCTCGGCCTCGATGAACACCGCGTTCTTGGCGCCGTGCACGGCGGCGAGCGGATGACTGCGGGGTACGAGCGCCGGGTACACCCGGGCCGAGACGCCCTCGACGCCGTCGGCATCCGTCATGCGCTCGCAGATCGCCAGCAGCTTGATCACGTAGCCCGCCTTGCGGGCGGCGTCGACCTGCTCGATGGTGATGGCGGTGATGCCCTCGCGGTAGACCGCGTCGAGCGGCACCGTGGTGTGGAAGGCGAGGCTGGCCAGGATCGCGGTCTTCTGCGCAGCGTCGAAGCCCTCGATGTCGGCCGACGGGTCCGACTTCTCGGCGTAGCCCAGCTCGGTCGCCGTGGCCAGGGCCACCTCGAGCGACTCGCCCGCCGTATCCATGCGGTCGAGGATGAAGTTGGTGGTGCCATTGACGATGCCGAGGATGCGCTTGATGCGGTCGCCGGCGAGGCTGTCGCGCAGCGGCCGGATGATCGGGATCGCCCCGGCGACGGCCGCCTCGTAGTAGAGCTGGGCGCCCACCTGCTCGGCGAGCTCGAACAGTTCCGGACCGTGCGTGGCGAGCAGCGCCTTGTTGCCGGTGATCACGTCGGCCCCCGAGGTGAGCGCCTGCAGGATGTAGGTGCGCGCAGGCTCGAGGCCGCCCATCAGCTCGATCACGATGTCCGCCCCGAGGATCAGGGACTCGGCGTCCGTCGTGAGGAGTTCCCGCGGGATGTTCGCGGTGCGGGGAGCGTCGAGGTCGCGTACGGCGACCCCCACCAGTTCGAGCCCGGCGCCGGCCCGGTTGGCGAGCTCGTCTCCGTGCTCGAGCAGCAGCGAGGCCACCTGGGCGCCGACGGATCCTGCGCCCAGGAGGGCGACCCTGAGGTTGCGGTACTCGATCATCGTGCTCCGTTCGTTGCCAGGATGCCCGCATCCCGGGAGAGAAGGTCTGCCTCGGTCTCGCCGCGCACGATCACGCGCGCCTCGCCGTCGCGCACGGCGACGACCGGCGGCCGACCCAGGTAGTTGTAGTTGCTGGCCATCGACCAGCAGTAGGCGCCGGTCGCCGGCACCGCCACGAGGTCTCCCGGGCGCACGTCCCCGGGCAGGTAATCGTCGCGCACGACGATGTCGCCGCTCTCGCAGTGCTTTCCGGCGATGCGTACGAGCGCGGGCTCGGCGTTCGAGCTACGGCCGGCCAGGCGAACCGAGTAGTCTGCGCTGTAGAGGGCGGGCCGGATGTTGTCGCTCATGCCGCCGTCGACACTCACGTAGCGCCGGATCACCGGAGATGTGCCGTCGCCGGAGACGAGCACGTCCTTCACCGTGCCGACCTCGTAGAGGGTGAGGGTGGATGGCCCGACGATCGCCCGGCCCGGCTCGATGGCCACGACCGGCACGGGGATGCCGAGCCTCGCGCACTCCCCGGCCACGATGTCCGCGAAGGTCGTGGCGATCTCGTCGAGCGGCAGCGCGGTCTCGGCGCTGGTGTAGGCGATGCCGAACCCGCCCCCGAGGTTGAGTTCGGGAACCGGGCCGCCTTCGAGAAGGAGGGCCTGCAGCGCGAGCAGGCGTCTGGCCGCCTCGGCGAAGCCGTCGGACTCGAAGATCTGCGACCCGATGTGCGAGTGCAGGCCGAGGAAGTCGAGCGAGGAGTGCGATCGGATCGCGGCGACGGCGGTCGGTGCGTCGGCGAGCGCGATGCCGAACTTCTGGTCCTCCCGCGCGGTGGCCAGGTACTCGTGGGTGTGGGCGTGGACTCCGCTGTTGAGGCGCACCCGAACCGGCTGCACTCGGGAATGGCGAGCCGCGGCATCCGCGACCCGCTCGATCTCGATGTCGCTGTCGATCACGATCACGCCGACCCCGCAGGCCACGGCCCGCTCGATCTCGGCCACCGACTTGTTGTTGCCGTGGAATCCGAGCCTGGCCGGGTCGACCCCCGCGGCGAGGGCGACGGCGAGTTCGCCACCGCTGCACACGTCGATGTAGAGGCCGGCCTCGCTCACCCAGCGGGCGACCTCGGTGGAGAGGAACGCCTTTCCCGCGTAGTACACCTTCGCCGCCGACCCGATGCGAGCGAACTCTCGGTCGAACGACTCCCGTACCAACGCGGCCCTCGACCGCACATCCGCCTCGTCGACCACGAACAGAGGCGTGCCGAAGCGGGCGGCGAGATCGGACACGGCGACCCCGGCCACCTCGATCTCCCCCGACGCCGAGCGCGTCGTGCCGTGCGACCAGAGCCCGGGCGCGAGCGCGTTCGCGTCGGCCGGATGGGCGAGCCACGATGGGGCAAGCGGATTGACTGTCACTGGGAAACCTCGGGGCTGGCCGGCGGGAAGATGGGGCGAGCGCGCCGGAGCGGGTGGATGCAAGCCCCCTGAATCCTATTACTTGGAGGCACACACGCCCTTTGTCGCGAAAAGGTCGCTGTTCAGGGTGACCTTGTCGGCCGACACTGCCAGGGCCACGTTCGAGCCGCTCACCGTCACGGCGTCGAGCACAAGCGACTTGGGCAGGAATTGCGCGACGCAGATCTTCTGGGTGCGAAGAAGTGTGTCGGCGAGGGAGCCGAAGGTCTTGCGCAGGTCGGCCGGAGAGAGGGTCTGCCCGTTGAACGTCACCGACTTCGGCGTGAGCGTGAGTTCCCCGTCGACCGCCGACGGGGCGACGGCCACCGTGACGGGGATGCCGATGCCGAGCACCGTGATCGTGGTGGCGAGGGCGATCGCCCCCGAGCGCACCGAGAGGGAGTTGACCGGGATGCCGGCGACGGTGCCGACGAGCGTCTTCAGCTGGGTCTCGTCAACGGTGAACTCGAGCCTCGCGTGATCGATGGGCTTGCTCTGGTCGATCGGGATGCCAGTGGCCGTGAGCGTGGCGTCGCCGGTGAGCGCCCCCACCGTGAGCCCCTTCGACGAGACGTCGACCCTCTCGAACTTGCCGGCGAGCAGCTGCAGAAGCACGGATGCGCCGCCGACCTTGGCGTCGACCGGGGTGCTCGCCGGAATGGAGAGCGACGACCGCACCTTGTTCTCAATGAGCGTGCCGGCATACGATCGCGCCGCGCCGTCGACGGCCACCAATGCGACCACCAGCACCACGAGGATCGCCGCGAGAACGCTCCAGATCAGCGCTCCGCGACGACGCTTGCGGGGGGCAACTGGATCGGGCGGTAGCGGGAGGGGAACCGTGGAGTGGTCGCTCACTACATCCGCTCCGGGGCGCTCACGCCAAGCAGGCCGAGCGCGTTGCGCAGCACGGTGCCCGTCGCATCGTTGAGCCAGAGGCGGGTGCGGTGCAGGTCGGTGACCGGCTCGTCCCCGAGGGGCGTGACCCGGCAGTTGTCGTACCAACGGTGATAGGCGCCGGCGAGCTCCTCCGCGTAGCGCGCAACGCGGTGCGGCTCGCGAAGTTCGGCCGCCTGGCGAACCACGCGGGGGAACTCGGCGAGCACGCCGAGCAGCTCGCCCTCGGACTCGTGGTCGAGGAGGGAGGCGTCGAATGCGGTGCGTTCGACGCCGCTCGCCGCCGCGTTCCTCGCGACCGAGCGGGTGCGCGCGTGGGCGTACTGCACATAGAAGACCGGGTTGTCGTTGGTGCGCCGGGTGAGCAGGTCCAGGTCAACGTCGAGCTGCGAGTCGCTCGACGACCGCACGAGCGCGTACCGTGCAGCGTCCACGCCGACGGCCTCCACCAGGTCCTCCAGCACCACGACCGTTCCGGCCCGCTTGCTCATCCGTTGCGGCGTGCCGTCCTTGAGCAGATTGACCATCTGGCCGATCAAAATCTCCAGGTTGACGCGCGGCACGTCGCCGAACGCCGAGGTCATGGCCATGAGCCGCTTCACGTAGCCGTGGTGGTCGGCTCCGAGCATGATGAAGTTGCGCTCGAAACCGCGCTCACGCTTGTTGAGGTAGTAGGCGAGGTCGCCGGAGATGTAGGCGGCGTCCCCGTCGCTCTTGATCACCACGCGGTCCTTGTCGTCGCCGAACTCGGTCGTGCGCAACCAGGTGGCGCCATCCGCCTCGTAGATGTGCCCGAGGTCCCGAAGGCGGGCGATCGCACGCTCGACGTCCCCGCCCTCGTGCAGCAGGTTCTCGTGGAAGTAGACGTCGAAGTCGACGCCGAAGTCGTGCAGGCTCTGCTTGATGTCGCCGAACATCAGGTCAACGCCGGCGGCCCGGAATGCCTCCTGCTGCTCGTCCCTGGGCAGAGCGGAGAGGTCGCCCGGGTAGCCCGCCACGACCCGGTCGACGATGTCGGAGATGTACTGGCCGCCGTAGCCGTCTTCGGGCGTCGGCTCGCCGAGGTAGCTCGCGACCAGGCTGCGGGCGAACCGGTCGATCTGGGTGCCGTGATCATTGAAGTAGTACTCGCGGGTGACGATGCCACCCTCGGCCTTGAAGATTCGGGCCAGGCTGTCGCCCACGGCGGCCCAGCGCACGCCGCCGAGGTGGATGGGGCCCGTGGGGTTGGCCGAGACGAACTCGAGGTTGATCGTGACGCCCTCGTAGAGGTCGCCGTGCCCGTAGTCCTCGCCCTGCTCGACTATCGACTTGGCGAGCGCGCCGGCCGCCGCAGCATCCAGGCTGATGTTGATGAAGCCGGGACCCGCCACGTCGACCGCCGAGACTCCCTCGATCGCCCGGATGCCGTCGGCGATCTCCGTGGCGAGCGCGCGCGGGTTGGTGCCGAGCGGTTTGGCGAGCTTCATGGCGATGTTCGATGACCAGTCGCCGTGCTCCCGGTTCTTGGGGCGCTCCAGCAGCACGTCGTCGATCGTGACGGCGGTCGTTTCGTCGCCGCGTCGCTCGAGCGCTCCCTCGACGATGGCGAGCAGGCTGGCGGAGAGTTCGGCGGGGGTCACGAGCATCGATTCTATCCGGGCTTGCTGGCGCGCCCCGCTGGCGTCGCCCTCACTGTCGGCGAAGATGGCTTCAGAGACTTTCAGGGGGTCCATCATGTTTTCCACTTCGGCCGCACGCCGTCGCCGGCTCGTCACGCTCGCGGGCATCGCCATCGCCGTCGTCGGCCTCACGGGCTGCGTCGGCACACCGAAGCCCTCGGGATCGAGTTCCTCCCCCACCGCCAGCGCCAGCGTCTCGCCCTCGCCGACCCCGACGCCCACCGGTGCGCCCGCCTCGCCGAGCCCGACCCCCACCGCGGGCACCCCCGCGCAGGCAGTGACCATCGGCTGCAACACGCTCGTCTCGCCCCAGACGATGTACGACTTCAACCCCAACTTCGGCCTCGACGCGAGCTTCACCCCGGGCGGCGGCACGCCCACTGCCAAGGCCGTCGCGGCCAAGGGGGTCGCGTGCGACTGGACCAACCAGACCAGCGGCGACAAGGTCACCATCGCCGTCGCGCGGCCCGGGTCGGCCGCGCTCGCGGAGCTCAAGGCCAGCGCTGGCGCCGGTACCGCGGTGGCGGGCATCGGCCAGTCTGCGTTTTTCTCCTCGAGCGGCGGAACCGGCCGACTCGACGTGTTCACCGGCACCTACTGGCTCGTGGCCACATCCGTCTTCTTCGGGGGCGCGGCGGACTTCGGCAGCGGAGCGGATGGCCGAACCCTCGTGGCCGCCGCGGTCGCGCAGCTGCGCTAGTGGTACTGCCCAGGCAGGTTGGTTGATTGGGTGTGCCTCCTGTCCCTACGCTGATGCTGCTCTGACTCGAAACTCCATTACGGACGTTCGCGTGTGGCCGTCGGCAGCCCTCTAGATATGCCGCCCGCGCCGGTAGGGCCGTCCTGCACAACTGGAGTCTGCGGGGTGGACACCCGTTGACGCCCGAGCCGTCCTGCACAGCGCGTGCCAGGGGCGAGGGAATGCCGCAGTGGCGGGGACAGGCGGGCCCGGGGTAAACCCCACCATGCATCCCTGGGCAGTACAGCTAGCGGATCTCGGCGAGCCGCAGCGGGTCGTCGATCGGCAGCACGTCGACGATGGCGAGCACCGTCAGCTCACGCAGGGTGAGATTGGCCCAGTGGTTGGTGAGAAACGCGATGTCGGCGGCGTCCCGGCCGGTGGAGATCCGCACGAGGCTCTGCCGCGGGGCGAGCCCTGTCGCGTCCACGGCGTGCCACTGGCCGTCGATGAACGCCTCTGCCACGGCGTGGAAGTCCATCGGGCTGAGACCCGGCGCGTAGACGGCCACCATGCGGGCCGGCACGTCGAGCGCGCGCAGTAGCGCGATCACCAGGTGGGCGTAGTCGCGGCAGACGCCCTGGCGGGCCAAGAGGGTGCCGACCGCACCATCCGTCACCCGGCTCGAGCCGGGCACGTAGTAGAGCCGTTCTTGCACCCACGCGCCCACCGCCGCGAGGAGTTCCAGACCCTGGATGCCGGCGAACTCGGAGCGCGCGGTCGGCAGCAGGGTGTCCGACTCGCAATACCGGCTCGGGCGCAGGTAGATGATGCGGTCGAGCTCGTCGATCGCCGCCGGCTCGGCCTGGCCGACCACCTCGGCGGAGTACTCGATGGTCATCCGGCCGGCGTCGCTCTGCAGGGTGTGCAGCCGCGAACCGTGCCGGTCCACGATCTCCTGCGGCTCGATGGGAGTGCCGTTCAGGGCTATCGACAGCCGTTCACTGTTGAGCTCGGCGCCCTGCGCCACGGCGAGGCTCAGCACCAGGTCGGAGCGGCCGGAAATGTCGAGTTCGAGTCGGGCGGAGACGTTGCGCAGCATCCGTCGATCCTCCCATGCCGGCGTTTCCTCCCCGTGCATGACCCTCGCCACACCGGGCGCTCGCCCTACGGCCAGAGCAACTCGCGCGTCCAGCCTTCGCCCTGCCGGGTGTACCGCAGGCGGATCTGGTCACGGTCGCGGGTGGCCTGCCAGAACTCGATCTCAACCGGGCGTAGTCGGTAGGCTGTCCAGCCCTCGGGCACGAATCCCGGATCCGCCTCGATCGCCCGCCGCGACTCCGCCACCGCGGCGTCGAACTCGTCCAGTCCGGGCAGCACGTCACTCTGGTTGCCCGCCGACGCGACGACCCGCGCATTCGGGCTGCGCTGCAGAAAGTCCGACTCGCTGAGCGCGCGCGGACCGGCCTCGGCATCCCCGGTCACCCGCACCTGTCTCCCCTGCTCGCGCCAGTAGAAGAGCAGGGCGGCGTGCGGATTCGCGGCGAGCTCCCTCCCCTTCTGGCTCGTGGACATCGTGGCGAACCAGAAGGAGTGCGCATCGAGATCCTTGAGCAGGAGGGTGCGAGCGGATGGCGCCCCTTCGCCGCCCGAGGTCGCGATCGCCATCGCGTGTGGCTGCGACACTCCCGAGTCGATCGCCAAATCGAGCCACTCCGAAAACAGGGCGAGCGGATTCTCGGGGGCGGCATCCGGGGCAAACGCGGGCAGTTCGCCGCCAAACGCGCGAAGCGCGCGCAGTCGAACGCGCCAGGACTCGTCGGTCATGCTGCCAGCATACGTTCGTGTCCCCCGGCGGCTGGTAGCCTTGTCTCTTGACCCTGGCCCCCATAGCTCAGGGGATAGAGCACTGCCCTCCGGAGGCAGGGGCGGCAGTTCGAATCTGCCTGGGGGCACCACACAAAAACGCTGGTCAGAGTCCAGTTCGTTTTTCTCCTCCTTCCGCAGATCCGTCCAGTGGCAACGTTTTGGCAACAGTTGATTCGACGATGGCGTGATCGAGGGCCCTTGAAACGGCATCCAGGTCACTGTCGAACAGGTCTGAATAGACGTCGAGAGTGACCGCGGCGGAGGCGTGTCCGAGCATCCGCTGCACGGCTTTGACGTTGGCACCTGTCGCCCAGCCCGGTCGCGCTATGGTCGAAGCAACATCGTCAATCGGAGGAACCCATCGTGCCTGTCATCGCCATCATCGGAGCCGGACCGGGACTCGGAGCGGCAGTGGCGCGAAGATTCGGGCGCGAAGGCTTCTCGATCGCCCTGATCTCGAGGAACCAGTCGAAGCTCGACGACATGGCCGCCGAGCTCAATGCCGGCGGCTTGACCGCGCGCGGTTACGCCGCGAACGTGCTGGTACCGGCCGCACTCGAGGAGGCCCTTGCGCGTGCAGCGGCAGAGCTGGGACCCATCACTACTTTGCAGTACAGCCCGCTCCCGTCGCGTGAATACCTGAAGCCGGTGCTCGACCTGACTCCGGAACTGGCGCTGGAGGCACTGCAGTTCTCGGCTCTCGGGCTCATTCACGCGGTGCGTACCGTCCTACCGGCGATGCGACAGGCCGGAGGCGGCAGCGTCATCCTGGTCAACGGCGGAACCTCGGTGAAGGCACGCGCCGGCTTCGCTGGCACATCGGTCGCGTTCCCGGCCGAGAGCGCCTACGGTGAGATGCTCCACGACGCACTCGAGGGTGAGGGCATCCGGGTCGCGCAACTCGTGATCCCGGGAGGCATTCCTCAGCTCCAGCTTGTCAATGGCATCGACGACGTCGCCGATCGCATTTGGGACCTCCACGCCGTTGCGGGCCCGTTCCGCACCATGCTCATCCCGCTCGAGGACGGCAGAGAGTAGGGGCGCTGCCGGCGTTGCCCATGGTGCCTCGTTGACTTCGGGGCCAACACTTCGAACCCGCCGTCACCCAGTAGACAGCCCCTAGATCTGTCGCGGTGGCGGCTCGTCTTGCGTGCGTCGGCGCGCCATCCGGGGTCGCCACGGATGGAGTCTCACCTGGTCGTGCGGCCGCGCCCTGGTCGGCGTAGGCCGACCACAATCATGATGATGCCGACGATGGCGATGATGAGCCCGATGGCAAGCCACATGCGGCTCCCTGTCATGAAACTTCCCGGGATCAGATTCAAGCCCTGCCCGACCCACACTCCGCCAACGATCAGAGCGATCACACCGGCGGTGATCAGGGCGATGTGCCCATTACGAGTAGTCACGTCTCCCAACGTACCCTCGACCGACTCACCCATCGCCCGGTAGAGGTTCGCGAATTTCCCAGGATGGCCGCCAAGACAAGGTACTGACGCAATCGCGGGCGCTTCCCGACGCTAACCGCGACCATTGCGCAAGCGATGGCGCCGACGATCACAATGCCGAAGAGAGCCATGCCCTCAAAGTAGTGGCCTCAAGCCAAGTCACGACTCGGGGACACGGCGCCGGCACGGGTGGCCGTTGGCCATTGCGCCCGAGGTGAACCTCCTCGACCATCCTTCTCGGCGGGCGGTCTTCGAGACGACCCCAGCCGTTCATCGGCTGTTTGTTTGCCCCCCTTTGGGGGCCATGTCAGTGTCAGTACTTGGGCCGTAACGAGGCCGCATCACCGGTACGAGCACCCGTCGACATCGTCGCGGGTCTGCGTTCTCAGCAACACAAACTCCGGAAACAGGTATGCACATGAACAGTAATTCTCCTCGGCGCTGGCAGTCCGGCCTGCGCCGTCTCTCCTCGGTAGCGAAGGGACACCGCATCCTTACCGTCACCGCGGCGGGCTGCGCGCTTGCTCTGCTGGGCGGCGGCATCGCCACCGCGTCGACGCTCGCTTTCGGCACCCAACAGGTCGGAACCCAGTACAACGGCGGGGAACAGATCGCCTCCAACCAGATGATCCAGCCCATCGGCGACCGTCTGATGACGCCGTTCGGCAAGCTCATGGGCTCGGTCGTCAGCCCGAATGGCCGCTACCTCGTCGGAACCAGCGCCGATCGCTCGGTCGACCTGCAAGTTTTCGACCTGAGCACGTACAAGCCGGTCGCCGCGGCCGGGACCCTCGCCGCCGCGTCGTTCGCAACCGCGGCGACCAAGGCTGGCTACGGGAACATGACCTACCTCAAGATCTCCGATGGCACGGTCGGCCAGGAGGGCCCGATCTTCTCCCCCGACGGGAAGTTCCTCTTCTCCCCGGTCGCTACCGGCATCGTGCGGTACCCGTTCAACGCCGACGGCTCGCTCGGCGCCGGCACCGCGATAAGCATCCCGACCACGGGTGGCCTCCAATCGCTGACAGCCGGCATGGCCTTCTCCGCCGACGGGTCGACTCTCTACGCCGCCGTCAACGGCCAGAACACGGTAATCGCGATCGACGCGGCCGCGGGCACGATCAAGCAGACCTTCGCCGTCGGCATCGCGCCGCGCCAGCTGAAGTTCGTCGGCAACACGCTCTACGTTTCGAACGAGGGCGGCCGCCAGGCCGTCGTGGGCGACCCGACAATGGGCTCCTACGGCACTCAGGTGCCCGCCGACACCACTCTGGGGACCTCCACGACAGGCACGGTCAGCGTCATCGACACGGCGAACCCATCGACTCCGGTCTCGTCCATCCCCGTCCAACTCCACCCGACGGCGATGTACCTCGACGGCACCACCCTGTACGTGGCCAACACGAACAGCGACACGCTCTCGGTCATCGACACGAAGACTGGCACGGTCATGCAGACTATCGCGACGCAGCCGTGGGCCTCGTCGAAGACCGGTTATCAGCCGACCGCGATCACCATGCAGGGTGACCACCTGCTGGTTTCCCTTGGTCGCGCCAACGCCATCGCGGTCTACAAGGTCAACAAGAAGGACCCGCGCGACCCGGCCAGCTACATCGGGCTCCTTCCGACCGACTACTTCCCCGAGAACGTCACCGCAGTGAAGGGCCAGATCGTGGTCACCAACACGCGCGGTATCGATGCCCGCGGCCCGGCGATCACCTACAACAAGGGGCAGGGCACCCTTCCTGCGACGGGCCACGGAACCCACTCGACCACCGCGTCGCTCACCCGGTTCACCCTGCCCAGCGACAAGCAGATCCAGAAGTACACCGCGGCCGTATTCACGCAGAACGGTTGGGATGCCAGCTCGGTGCTGCAGACCCAGGCCAGCCAGGGCGAAAACCAGCCGGTCGTTGCGATCCCGAAGCGCATCGGGGATCCGTCGGCCATCAAGCACGTGTTCCTCCTGGTCAAGGAGAACCGCAGCTACGACCAGCTCTACGGCGACATGAAGCAGGGCAACGGCGACCCGTCGCTGGCGCAGTTCGGTCAAAAGGTCACCCCGAACCAGCACGCGCTGGCGACCCAGTTCGGCCTGTACGACAACACGTACGACATCGGCACGAACTCGGCCGAAGGCCACAACTGGCTCATGCAGGGCGACAACCCGGCCTACACCGAGACCAGCGCGGGCGAGTACACCCGCTCCTACGACACGGAGGAAGACGTGCTGGGCCACCAGCGCTCCGGTTTCCTCTGGAACCCGATCCAGTCCGCCGGCAAGACCGCACGCAACTTCGGCGAGTTCGAGTACGGCGAGGGCAAGCCTGCCGATGCGACCTGGCAGAAGTACTACTGCACGGCGAAGGACGTCATGGCGGGCGGTGACGCGGCCCAGCTGTTCGCTCCGTCACTGCAGCTGCACGGCAGCTCCGTCATCCCGTCGCTCAACGCGATCACGGATCCGAATGCCGCACCGTTCGACCTGGCGATACCGGACATCTACCGCTACCAGACCTGGAAACAGGACTTCGAGAAGAACGGTCCGTCCAACTTCAACATGGTGTGGCTGTCGAGCGACCACACGGGCGGCACGGCCGACCCGGAGGCCCAGGTCGCCGACAACGACCTCGCGGTCGGCAAGATCGTCGATGAGATCTCGCACTCCCTGTACTGGAAGGACTCGGCGATCTTCGTCGCCGAAGACGACACCCAGGACGGCGCCGACCACGTCGATGGCCACCGTGCTCCCGTCCAGGTGATCAGCCCGTACGCGGTGCACGGCAAGACGGTCAGCACGTTCTA
>NZ_JAYSJZ010000030.1:0-22086 GCF_043726815.1 Lacisediminihabitans sp. | reverse complement strand
CGAGGACCTCATCGAGGAGCTCAAGCTCGAGTACACGATCGTGATCGTGACCCACAACATGCAGCAGGCCAGCCGGGTATCCGACCGCACCGCCTTCTTCAACATCGCCGGCACCGGCAAGCCGGGCAAGCTCATCGAGTACAACGACACCAACACGATGTTCTCGAAGCCCAGCGTGCAGGCCACCGAGGACTACGTCTCCGGCAAATTCGGATAGTCGCCGCCTCCGCGCCGCCTCCGCGCCTGCCAACCCGCGTTTCTCCGGAGGTTGCGCGGCTGACGCGGCCGGGACGCCCGCGGATACGAGCAACTCAGCGCGCGCCGGCGCCCCGCGGCCCGAAACCTCCGGAGAAACGCGCGCTCGGGCGATATCGCGCCCCCTGGTGCACCCGCCCGCGCCCGCCAGCGCCCAACCCACGTTTCTCCGGAGGTTGCGCGGCTGACGCGGCCGGCAAGCCCGCGGATACGGGCAACTCAGCGCGCGCCGGCGCCCCGCGGCCCGAAACCTCCGGAGAAACGCGCGCGCGGCCAGAGACCAGGGACCGCTACGCGCTCGGGATCGCGACTATCGGCTTCGTGGTGGGTTTCTTCGAGCCGCCGCTCGGTTCGACCGTGATACCCACGGTGTCACCGCTCGCGATCGCCCCGTCGAGCACCCGCAGGGTGCTTCCCGACCGGGCGGCATCGAAGGTACCGGCCGGCTTCGCGCCCGCCGTGTCGATGTACCACAGCTGGTAGGTCTTGCCCGCCGGGAGGGCGGGGAGCTTGTCGATAACCACGGCAGATCGCTCGAGGTCCAGTGACCAGAACAGCGTGGCAGTGCCGCCGCCCGCAACGGGCGAGACGGAGCGCTGCACGTCGCTCGCCGAGGTCAGCTCGGCGAACTTCGTGGCCTGCTGCTGCCCATCGTTGGAGTTGGCGAGCCCGAGGAGGTTGCCTCCCACGAACAGCGCCACCGCGGCGGCCGCGGCGACGAGCACCGTCACGGGCCGGGTGTACCAGCGCGCGGTTGCCTTCGCCTGGGCCGGGGACTCGCTGGCCCTGCGGATGGCGCGGGCGGCATCCGCACTGGGCTCGGCGTCGACGGCGGGTGCCGGGGTGCTGTCGACACTGGCCACCGCGGACAGCACCGGCGCCTCGGCGGCGCCGAGAGGCGCGAGCTGCGGCGTCACCGCGATCTGCGCCATGAGTCGGGCCTTGAGGTCGGCGGGCGGGGCCTCCGGGGTGGAGGCGAGCCCGAGGATCACCGCGGTGTCGGACAGCGAGGCCACTTCGGCCCTCGCCTCCTCCGACGTGAGCAGGTATTCCTCGAAGCGCGCGCGGTCGGCGTCGTCGAGGGCGCCGAGCGCGTAGGCGCCGGCGAGAAGGTGCAGTTCGTTGCGATCGCTCACGATGCCACCCCTAATTCATCGCGCAGGCGGATCATTCCGTCCCGCAATCGAGTCTTGACCGTGCCGATGGGCACGCTCAGCAGCTTCGCCACTTCGCTGTGGCTGTAGCCGCCGTAGTACGCGAGGGTGACGGCCTGGCGCTGCAGTTCTGTCAATTGCGTCATGGCTTCCTTCACCCTTTCGTGTTCGATGGATACTTCTACCGTCTCGGATACATTGTCGTACTCCGCCACGTAATCCCTGATACCGATCTTCACGTCGCGGTCCCTGCTGGACTGCGACGCGCGGATGCGGTCGACGGCACGTCGGTGCGCCATCGTGAGAATCCAGGTGGACGCGCCACCCTTGCTCGGTTCGTAGCGGGAAGCCGACTGCCAGATCTCGAGGAACACCTCCTGGGTGACCTCCTCGGACTGGGAGTAGTCCACGAGCAAGCGCCGGATCAGGCCGAATACTCTCGGTGAGACCTCGTCGTACAGGGCGCTGAACGCGTCCTGGTCGCCGCCGGCGATTCGAGCCAGGAGGGTCTCTTTCGAGACTGGTTCCTCCACGGACTCCTGGTCCGGGTTCTGGTTGGTCTCTCGGGGCACAAGTTCAAGCATGTCAAACAATTTCTGCTCCGGCATGCACCGATCTGGCCAGCCCGACTATTACTCCCGGAATCGTGGCTTCCCTATTCAGTTGAATGCGACCACGCGTCAGGCCCAGGGATCTCGTGGATCCCTGTTCGATGCCGCTCCAGCTGGTCACGCAATGAGTTCGAAGCCCTGCGCCAACCGGTTTGGTCGAGAGCGCAAAGTCACAGGAATCTCTGCAGGAGGCAAAGAGGAGGCCGGGCCGCAGAACGCCTCTCGGCGCGAGGCCGCTCGGAGCGGCGAATATTGGAGCCCGGGGTTACTGCGGCCCGACCGTGGCCCTTGCGAGCCGTTGACCAGTCTACCAAGCCTTGCGGCTCGACCCACCAGTTCCGTGTCAGTCGAGGGTGCCGGCGCGCCAGAGCCGAGCGCAGGAAACGAACTCCGTGGCCGTCTGGGAGAGGCGAAGCGCTCGCGTCGTCAGCTCCGACGCTCGGTCCGGTGCGGTCAGTTCGACGTCATCCGCCACGCTCGTGCAGCCGAGCGACGAGAGGCGGCAGAACGCCGCCGCCCGGTCGAGCGCCACCGCGAAGTCGCCCTGAAAGAGGCCGCGCAGGATCTGGTCCGCGAGCGCGGTGATCTCGGCGGGTCCGGTCGGCGCGGTCGCTCCGGCCACCACCGGGTCGATCGTCGTGGCGAGCTCGGTGCCGCGCTGGTACAGGTAGCTTGTGCCGTCCGCATCCTGTCGCACCATCGCGCGCATGAGGTAGATGCGCCAGAGCGCCCCGGGCAGACTGCGCGGGCTCGCGCGCGACCAGAGCTCGGCGACCGCATCGATGCCGTGCTCGTCGGTGAACGCCACGAGGCGGTCCACGATGTCGGTCTCCGGGCTTTCGCGCACCCTGTTGAGCAGCGCGTGGGCTGTCTCGTGCGCGACGCGGCTGATCTGGGCGGGGTCTTCCCCGCCCTGGAAGCTCTCGAACTTGGATCCCGAGAACTGGGTGGGCTTGTGGAACTCGTCGGTCATCCGTTCAAGCCTAGGCCAGCCGGCGCCCAGCGGCATCGGCGCGAAATGCCCTCCTGCTCGACGGGGCGGTGCGACACAATTCTTCGCCGCCGGCCCGGTATGAGAGGTAAAATCAGGTGCCGGGTTCCACCGGCACGAGGAGGCATTTCATCATGAATATTCTGCTCATTGTTGTCATCGTCATCGCCATCGCTCTCGCCATCACGGGCGGTCTGGTCAGTTCCCTCCAGTTTCTACTCTGGGTGGGGATCGTGCTCGCCGTCATCGCAGTAATCGCCTGGATCGTTCGCAGCATGTCTGGCCGCCGCAGCTGACGGCCCGTCATCAACAACACCGGTGCTCTGCCATCGG
This sequence comes from Lacisediminihabitans sp., assembly GCF_043726815.1. Lineage (NCBI taxonomy): Bacteria > Bacillati > Actinomycetota > Actinomycetes > Micrococcales > Microbacteriaceae > Lacisediminihabitans > Lacisediminihabitans sp. Next base: position 18,742 of record NZ_JAYSJZ010000030.1, on the reverse strand, counting down.
GGCCGGACCTCAGGCTGCCCAATCCACGCTAGATTTAACGGCAGGGGCCTCTAGCTCAGTTGGTAGAGCATCGGACTTTTAATCCGTGGGTCGTCGGTTCGAGCCCGACGGGGCCCACCCCTCGGAAACAGAACAAGGCAGGGCCCGAGAGCCGGCGGACATTCGCCTCAGTCGAGAGTGGCCCGCCGAGCCGCCGCCTCCTCGACATCGAGCATGGCCAGGGCCGTCCTGGTGATCGAGGCCCGATACCGACCGGCGCTCCTCGCTTCGAAGACGGCCACCCGCTGGGACTCCAGCATCCTCAGGCGGAGAGCGAGGGACGCCCTGTCGAGGCTCGACCGGGTGAGATCGGTGTCGACCGCGGTCGCTGAGGCTTCCGTCGTGATCTCGACCTCCAGCCGCTGACGGGCCGCCTCCAGTTCGGAGGGAATCACTTCCTCGGAGAGCCTGCGCAGCCCCGCGTTGCGGATCTCGGATTGAAGTTGCTGGCGTTCGTCCTCGGAATCCAGCGGACCCTCGGCGTCGATGCGCGCCCAGCGCACGATTGTGGGCAGCGCGAGACCCTCGAGCAGGGTCCCCACCACGACCACGAGGGCGAGGAACTGCAGGAGCTCGCGCTGCGGGGTCTCTGCCGGAAGCAGAAAGGCGGCGGCGAGTGTGACGACGCCGCGCATCCCCGCCGACGAGACGACGACGCCGGTGCCCCAGGTCCAGGATCTATTCCGCAGTCGTGCCGGGCCGAAGCGGTACACCGCGACGGTCGCCATCACGTTGGCAAACCGGATGGCGGCAAGGGCCGCCAGGACCACCGCGGAGAGACCGATCACCGTCCACACGGCGATGTGTGTTTCGGCGAGCCGGCGGACGAGGCCGGAGACGCTGAGACCGATGAGAAAGAAGACCGCGTTTTCCAGAAGAAATCTGACCGTTCTCCAGATCGTGGCCTCCGCGATCCTCGCCTCGAGGGTCTGGGAGCGTGGCGCCCGCTCCCCCAGCAGAAGGCCGGCCGTGACCACGGCCAGGATTCCGGATCCCCCCAGGGCTTCGGCGGGCAGGAAGGCGAGGAAGGGAACCGTCAGCGCGAGGCCGGTGTCGAGCGTGGATGAGCGCACGCGCTTGCGCACCGCCGCGACGGTCAATCCCACGGCGATCCCCACGGCGAGGCCCACGGCGACCACGAAGAGGAAGTTCGCCGCGATGTCGAGCGGCTTCACGGTGATGGCCAGGGCCGCGATCGCGGCGTTGAGGGCGACGAGCGCCGTGGCGTCGTTGAGCAGGCTCTCCGCCTCGAGCACCTCCACGATGCGCCGGGGAAGCCTCGACCTGCCGGCGAGGGCGCTTACCGCCACGGCATCGGTGGGGGCCACTATCGCGCCGAAGGCGAGAGCCGCCGCCAGCGACAGCCCCGGCACGAGCCACCAGGAGACGAGACCCATCAACGCCACGGTGCAGGTCACCAGGTAGATCGATAGCAGCGCGATGCTGTCGCCGCTGGCCCGGATGTCGGCAAGCGGCGTGCGAACGGCGGCGGCGTACAACAGGGGCGGCAGAACCGCGTAGAGGATCAGGTCGGGCTGGAGTTCGAACGTGGAGAGTGCGGGCAACAACGACCCGAGGCCGCCCGCGAGCACGAGGAGCAGGGGCGTGGGGAGGTGGAACCGCGACCCGATCCCCGAGACGACGAGCACGGCGACCACGGACGCGGTCGCAAAGACGGCCACGGATGCGACGTCCATCGCTAGCTCGCCGCATCCAGTTCCTGTCTTTGCCTGAGCGCCGACGCCAGCTGGTGTCGCGAGGTGATCCCCAGGACCGGGAACATCCGGTAGAGATGGGAACTCACCGTTCGGGGCGACACGCACAGTTGCCGGGCTATGTCGCGGTTGCTCATCCCGAAGGCGGCCAGCCGCGCGACGACCAGCTGTTGGGTCGAGAGTGTCTCCGAAGCTGCCCCCGAGCGCTGCGCCAGACTCGCTGCCGACGCTTCGGAGCGGCACAGCCTGTCCCACGGTTCGCCGCCGGGGAGAGCCAGCGTGTTGCCCGCAGTCTCCAGGTAGGCACGTGCCTCGACGGTGCGCCGGTGTCGACGCAGCCACATCCCCGTGGCCAGGTGGAGACGCGCCACGGCGAGCGGCGGAAGCGCGGAGTCGGGAAGGGGCGACGATCCGGCTTCGAGCAAGCCATGCATGCGGATCAGCCTGCCCGCCACGAACAGTTCGCTGTCCGCTGGGTCGTCGAGGCTCAGTCCCACCCTGGTCTTCCATCGGTCAATCAGCTGCGCGGCCTCGTCGAGCTGGCGGGCGCGAAAAGCGGCCTCGGCGAGCAGACCCACGATGGGCGACAGGGAGTGGCCCTGCAGGATGCGCCTGTCCCTGAGCAGGCGGGAAAGCCCGGCCGACGCCCGCTCGGGGTGGCCCTCCGTGAAGGCGACGAGCGCACGCGCGATCGCGACCCCGATCGTGACTTCCCCGTCCGCACCGGCGCACGCCTCGGCCCGCGCCGCGGTCAGGAGCGCCTCCTGTGCGCGACCCAGGCGGGCCAGGCGCACGGCCCGACGGGCAAGTCGACCGGCGGTCGAGGCCTGGTCGAGATCGTTCGGCTGGTCGTCGTGCAGCACGGCGCCATCGACGGGGCCATTGATGACCGATGACCAGCTCTCGGTGAACGGGACCGTCGGTGGGGCCGGCTCGTGGGCCGCGGCGGCCCTCTCGAGTTCCGCCGCTTGCATCCGCAGAAGTTCTGCCCTGGCCAGAAGGTCCATCTGCTGGCTGCCCGAGGGCGAATGAACTGGCGTGTCCATGAGTTCTCCCGATGGTCGAAGGTTTCGCTATACAGAGTGAATCGCACCCTTGTGCGCGAGAAGTGCGCCAGTTGTGCGCGCGACTTCCCTTCCGAAACGGCGGGTGCAGTCTTCGACGCGGCGCAACAAAGACGGCGGAGACTGAGGAATCTCCTGTCGAGCCGAGGCGAGTTCTGGTAAAATCGTCGACGTCCCCGCCAGAGGCCAATTCGTGGAAGAACATCGCGACGCGGACTCAATCCAGTTCATCATCGCGCTCGCCAGTCGAGGATCAGGTAAGTGACCTTGAGGTTGGGCGTATGGACGTGGTTCTCGACTCGCCGAGTGTTCGATTTGAGACTTTTGGCGGACTCAAGGTCTTCCTAGACGGTTCCGAGATCGCGCCCGGTCCTCCTCGGCAACAACTGGCGCTTGGACTCCTGCTTGCCGCCCGCGGCCGATCGGTCAGCGTGCCGAACATCATCGATGCGTTGTGGTCCGATGCGCCGCCCGCGAGTGCCGTCAACCAACTTCACCGGTACGTCGGGGAGTTGCGGCGCTCGTTCGAGCCCGATCTCAAGCCCCGGGAAATCGGCACGATCCTGTTGCCCTCGGCGAATGGCTACCGGATCGACCTGGGTCGGGTGGCGTGCGACCTTGAAGATTTCTACGGCCTGGCCGAAAGCGCGGCTCTGGCACGAAAGCGGAAAGCCAACAACGAGAGTCTCGCTCTGTATGAGAGCGCGCTCGACGTATCGCTCCTGCCCTTTCTTGCCAATCTGGCTGCGGAGTCCGTCCTCCGCCCCGAGTTCGCCAGCGTCGAGCGCGAACGCCTGGCGATCGCCATCGCGGCGGCCGATGTCGCCCTCTCCGAGACATTCACCGCCGATTTCTTGTCCAGGCTCGAGACGATCGCCGCCTCCGCCCCGCTCAACGAGCCCCTGCAGGCACGGGTCATTCGCTTGCTGACCCTGTCAGGACGACGCTCTGATGCGGTCGCCCATTTCGCCGCGATCAGAAGCACCCTGGCGGATCTCTTGGGAGTGGATCCAGGGCACGAGTTGCAGGACGCCCATCTTGACGCCCTGCGTGCCGAGTCGCCCGAGCCGGGACGGGTGGCGTCGCGGCCGCTGGCGGCGGCTCGAAGCCTGCCTCCCCGACGCGCCGGATTCATCCACCGGCAGGAAACGACGCGTGCCTTCGAGGATCTAGAGACGGTGCTCGCACTGGGAACCAGCAGCTCCGCGGTCATCAGCGGGATGGCGGGGATAGGAAAGACCACCCTCGCCATCAACTGGGCCCACGACATCAGCCAGCGGTTTCCCGACGGGCAGTTGTACATCAACCTTCAAGGCTACGGACCCCCTGACGAAGTCAGACCGACCAACGTTGCGAGAAACTGCCTCCTCGAGTCCATGGGGGAGGATCTGGCCGCCCTCGACAGCGACGCAAATGTCAGGCAGGCGCGGTACCAGCACATCCTCGAAACGCGGAGGCTTCTCATAGTTCTCGACAACGCGAGGGATTCCGACCAGGTTCGCCCCCTTCTCGCTGCCGCCTCCGGCAGCTTCACCATCGTCACGAGCCGCAACCAGTTGTCCAGCATCCTGGTACGCGAGGGGGCGGCGTCGTACACGCTCGGCCGCTGGTCGCAGGAGGAGAGCAGGCTGCTGCTGACCAGCCGGCTGGGCGCCAAACGCGCGGCAGTGGAAGACCAGGCCCTGTCGGCGATGGCCGAAGCCTGCGGCGGTCTGCCGCTGGCACTCGCGATATTGACCGCCCGCGCCGCAATGCAGCCCTCCGTCGCGCTCCAGCACGTCGCCGCGCAGGTCACATCCCCGCACACGACGCTCGACTACCTGGCGACGGACGAGCCAGAGGACAACCTCCGGCAGGTCTTCGCGTGGTCCTACGGTCAGCTCAGTCCCGACGCGGCCATGGCCTTCACCCGGCTTGCCGCCTACCCGGGAACGTCCCTGTCCCCCCGCATCGCTGCCACCACGGCTGGAGTCGAGCTCTCGGAGCTGGGACCAGTACTTCGGGAGTTGCTCACCACCAACATGCTGGTTGCTCTCGACGACGGCGCGTACGTCATCCATGACCTGCTTCAGCTCTTCGCGCTGGAGCTGCTAAGCGATTCCGAGCGAGAGGCCGCCGAGACGCGCCTCATCGTTCACTACTCGTGGTCGGCGAGAAATGCCTGGTTGACGGCGGGCCTCTCGATGCAGCTCGACCCCATTCCTGAGGCGCCGGCGCCGGTCACGCCCGATGACTTCCCGACGATGGCGGAGTGGAGCGTGTGGTACCAGAATGAACGCGGCGCCATTTTCGCCCTCCTCGAACGTGCATGGGAGCGCTCGGACTGGCTGGGGTACGCGTCGATTGTCGTGGGCCTTCGGCCGCTCAGCCTGACGGTCGACACCTACGAGTTCGTCGTCAGGTATTCGCTGAGAGCGCTCGAAGCCGCCGAAACCAGCGGCGAACTCGCCTACGTTGCCGAATGTTGTCGCGACCTTGGCGTTCGAAGCGCCGCGAGGGGCGAGCAAGAAGAAGCGAAGCGCTATCTCCATCGAGCCCTGCGCCTGTTCACTATCCTGCAGAACTCCTGGGGCATCGAAAGCTGCTCTCGCACGCTTTCTGAGGTCGCAGGCAACGATGGGGACCCCGCCTCTCAACTCAGGTTGGCGTAGACGGCCCTCGATCACGCCACGCGGCCCGAACGGGCCGACATCCTCGCCGGACGCCAGCAGGCATCCCTCGGGGAGACGCCTCGCTGAAGTCCGGCCGGCTTCGGTGAAACCTGATGCCCCCTCGCGAAGTGGTGGAGCGGAGGGGCCAAGTGCGGTTTCTTGACTGACGCAGCGCCCGTCGGCCGAGGGCGAGGCTGTGTTCATGGCCCGGTTCGCACCGGCGGACATTGCTCGGGCCGCATCGAAAGGCTCTCGCCATGAACCAGTCAAGTCACCACCGAGGTCGCACGCTCAACGCGATCGTGGCGATCGCGGCCGTTGCCGCGATCGCCGTCATCCCGATTCAGACCGCCAATGCCTCCCCCCGTGCCAAGGGTGTGACTCCGGGCAGCAAGAATCTCACCATCGTGCTCGAGCATGGCGCCTGGGCCGACGGCTCGAGTTGGTCGGCCGTCGCGGCGCGACTCCTGGACGACGGCTACAAGGTGCTTGTACCGCCGAATCCCCTGCGCGGCCTCGCGAGCGACAGCGCCGAGCTCGCCAACTTCGTGAAGTACTCGACCACAGGCCCGGTGCTCCTGGTTGGCCACTCCTACGGCGGCGCGGTCATCACAGACGCCGGTCTGTCGGACCCGGACATCAAGGGCCTCGTCTACGTCGACGCCTTTGCGCCGGCCGAGGGACAGACCCTGGGCGGAATCCTCGCGGCATCGACATCCGACCTGAACGTTCCCGACCCCACCACGATCTTCAACATCGTTCCCTTCGTGGACCCGCTCGCGCAGAACGCGGACGTCTACCTGAAGCCCTCGACCGTCAAGAACGTGTTCGCCCAGGACCTGTCTTCGCTCCAGCAGGCGCTCATCGCCGCCGAACAGCGACCGATCGCGTTCGGCACCTTCGGTGAGAAGGCCGCGGCGCCGGCGTACGCATCGCTTCCCAGCTGGTACGTCGTGGGCACCCAGGATCGTGCCATCCCCGAGGCGACTCAGGTGGCGATGGCGACCGCGGCACACTCGAAGATCACCTACGTGAACTCCTCCCACGTCTCCCTGATCTCCCACCCCGGGGTCGTGACCTCGGTCATCGAGAAGGCCGCCGAGAGCGTCGGCTGACACCCCCACCCCTGGAGGGCGGCCCGCGCCGATCGGCACGGCCGCCCTCCACACTCACCCCATACATTCACACCACTTCCAGAACCGGAGAGCCCCATGTCTGACCTCCTTCAGCTCGCCATCGATGCCCACGGAGGCATCGACAGATGGAACGAGATCCAACGCTTCGAGGCCCAGATCTCGATTACCGGCGCGATCTGGTACGTGAAGCAGAAGCCGGACGTGTTCAAGTCCGTCACCATCCGAGCCCTCACCCACGAGCAGCAGGTCACGCTCACCCCGGTCGGCGGGGCCGGCAACCGAACCTTCTTTGCCGACGACACACTCACTTGGGAAACGGATGCCGGAGAGGTCCTCGAGGAGCGCCGGCACCCGGTGGCGTCCTTCGAAGGACAGTCGCTCGAATCCCCCTGGGACGACCTCCACGCCGCCTACTTCGCGACCGAAGCGATCTGGACCTATTTGACCGTCCCGTTCCTGTTCACCTACCCGGGGTTTCGCTCCCGCGAGATCGAACCGCGACAGGAGGCCGGCGAAACCTGGCGCGGGCTCGAGGTCACCTTCCCCGACGACATCCACAGCCACACCCGCGTGCAGAAGTTCTACTTCGGCGAGGACGGCCTGTTGCGCCGCCACGACTACACCGTCGACATCCTCGGCGGAGGCACCGGAGCCAACTACGCGACCGAGATCCAGGAGATCGACGGAATCAAGGTCCCGATGCACCGACGGATCTGGGCCTACGACGAGCACGAGGAAGTGGTTCCTGACCCCCTCCTCGTCGCGGTGGACATCCAAAGCCTCAGGTTCTTGCCCTAGTCGCCGCACCGTTCTCCCCATCCCCCCGAGCTCAATGACAAGGAACCCCATGACCATCCCCACCGACACCACGCGACCCGTCTTCGAGACCCACCTCGTCTCCGTGGACGGACTGCAGATCCGGTACACGACATCCCCCCACCCCGGCACGGAGACCGTGGTGCTCCTCAGCCCGTGGCCCGAGAGCATCTACGCCTGGTGGCCGATGTGGCCGACCCTCGCCGCGGAGTTCTCGCTCGTCGCCATCGACCTGCCCGGCTTCGGAGGCTCGGAGGGCCGCGCGGACCTCATGAGCCCCCGGGCCATGGGCCTGTTCGTCCCTCGGATCCTCGCCGCGCTCGGCCTGGAACGCCCGCACGTCGTCGGCCCGGATGTGGGAAGTTCCGCCCTGCTGTTCACGGCGGCGCTGCACCCGGACAGTGTTTCAAGCATCCAAATCGGTGGTGGCGCGGCATCCTTTCCCCTCCAGACCATGGGTCTGCTTCAGAAGTTCATCGACGCGGGATCCATCGAGCCCTTCCGTGGCCTGGATGCGGCAGAGGTCGTCGGAGGCGCCGTGAAGTCCATCCCCGGCTACACGGCTCCGGACTTCGTCGTGCAGGACTACATCGACTCCTATGCGGGAAGCCGTTTCGCCGAGTCGATCGCCTACGTGCAGCGCTATCCCGCCGACCTCGACGAGCTTGCGGACCTGCTTCCGACCATCCAGACACCGGTCGGAATCCTGGCCGCGCGAAACGATCCCTTCCTCAAACTGGACGACCCGGAGTACCTCAACGCGGTGCTTCCCCACAGCACACTGACCGTGCTCGATAACACCCACAACGCCTGGGAAGAGAGCCCCGAGGTCTACGCCGGCGCCATCATCGCCTGGGTTCATGTCGGACACAAGCGTTAGCCCACCACCGAGCCTTGCCAACGCACCAAAGGACGCCATCATGAACGCCCAAGAAACCGTCACAGCCCTGCTCGCCGAGCTGACCGGCAGCCACGATCCCGCGCGAATCGCCGGGCTGGTGGGTGCGGACTACGTCGAGCATCTCGATGAGCGGACCGCCCAGACGAGCGCCCCCGGCGACTTCCCGAGCGGGACCCGCTACGAGGTCGTGCGCGTCATCGTGGACGACGACATGGTCCTCACCCATGCACTGCTGTCCTCACCGGGCCAGCCGAACTCGGTGGGGGTGGACCTGTGGAAAGTCGCGGACGACAGGATCGTCGAGCGATGGTCGTCTCGCACCCCCGAGGTCGCCACCACCGCGAGCGGACGCTCCCAGCTCGACGGGGCCACCGTGCCCGACGACACCGCGGACTCGGGCACAAGCAGGAAGATCGTGTCCGACTGGACGAAGGCCGTTCTTCTCGGCGGCGACTTCAGCGCGGTGCCGCGGTTCCTCTCGGAGAAGAGTTACGCCCAGCACAATCCCGAAGTGGCCGACGGGATCGATGGCTTCACGGCGGCAACCGCTCGCCTGCGCTCCGCCGGACTGTCCTTCGACTATCACAGCATCGACATCACCATCGCGGAGGGAGACTTCGTCTTCACTCGCGGCGTGGGCAACCTCGGCCAGAAAGTCGTCTTCAACGACATTTGGCGGATCGACGGCGGCAAGATCGTCGAGCACTGGGATGTCGTGTCGCCCGTGCAGGCCGACTGAGGCGAATCAGCTCGCCCGCACCGCGACTGGGCATTAGTGGCGCCACCGGCGTTGGGGTGGCGCCACTGTTGCCCACTCACCGCGTTCGACGCCGGAGGGGTGGGCCCTCGACCCGCGAGGACACCAGAAGCTGCGCGATGACCCCCACCACCGACGCGACGACGACGAAGGCGCTATAGGCAAGAACGGTCGTCGGAAGCCCGAGGGGCGCGACCAGTTGCCCGGCGACAATGGCGGGCACTCCGAAGGCGAGATAGGCGACCAGGTAGATTCCGGCGAACAGCCCGGCCCGTTCGTCTGCGCCGACGAGCGGGGCGATGAGTCGAACCGCACCGGAGAAGGATGCGCCGAATCCCACTCCGCCGATGATCCCGCCCACCCACAGCAGCGGCAGGGAGCCGAGGAAGATGCCCGCGGTAATCACCAGGGTGCCCAGAAGCACGGTGGAGCCGCCGAGCAGTGTCGTGTGACGAGGCGTGAGTCGCGCCAGAACGAAACCGACGGCGGCAGCCGTGCCGGGTTCCACGAAGACCGTCACGCCGTTGAGAAGCCCGCTGTGGAGGTGGAACAGGGTCTGGAGGATGGTGGGCACCAGTCCGAGAAACAGGCCGGCAAGCGCCCACGCGGCGATGTGCACCGGAACCGCGGCCGCGAACTCGCGTCGAGCCGCCGCCGGTATCGAGACCCGGGGGATCAACGAACGAAGCGCACCCGCTCGCGGCACGACGGTCTCTTGCGACAGGGCGACAACGAGCAGGGCGGTCACCATGATCGCCGACAGGGTGATGAACACGATCGAGCTCGCCGAGTGGCTGAACTGGATCGCGACTCCGGTCAGCAGCGCCCCGACCCCGAGACCACCCGCCGGCGCCACGCTCCCGATGATCGTGGCCAGTTTCTTGTGCTTCTCCGGAGCGAGTTCGACGATGGAGGCGGAGAAGGCGCTGGTCGCGGCACCCGTGGCGACGCCCTGAATGATGCGGGCGACGGTCACCCACTCGATCGTGGGCGCGAAGAGGAACATCACCATCGCGACGACCTCGAGGGCGAGCGAGCCCACCAGCACCGGTCTGCGCCCGATGTGATCGGAGAGCGAGCCGGTCACGAGCAGCGCGGCGATCAACCCGATGGCATAGGCGGCGAAGGCGATCGTCAGGGCGGAGGGCGCGAAATGCCACTCCCGTTGGTACAGCGCGAGAAGCGGCGTGGGAGCCCCGGCCGCCAGGTACAGGCTGGCAAACCCGACGGCCGTTCCGGCGAATGCCATGCCGGGCGCGAGGGTGAACCGATGTCCGCCGGTCGCCGCGCGGGAATACTGCGGGAGGGTGGTGATTCTGGGTGAGTTGGACAAGACGGATCTCCTGCGAGTGGGTCGGCGTTTCACCGTCGAGCGGGGTGCGGTTGAGGGGAGCCCGAGCCGTGACCCGGAGGCCACGGCTCGCGGTGTGTCAGGCGTGAATCAGGTCATCCAGTGCCTGCAGGGAGTTGCTGAAGTTGCTCTCGACGGCTCCGCGTGCCACTTCTTCTGGCACGCCGGCCGGGTCGAACTGCGCGGTCCAGGTCAGTCGTGACTCGTCCGGCGAGACGGTGTCGAGCGTCAGTTCCGCCACGTAGTTGGCGACGGGGATCGGACCGGGGTCGGTGAAACGGTAGCGCTGGAACCCCTGTCGCTCCTCGAGCAACTCCTCGAGGAGTTCCCCGGCGCCTCCCGCCAGTGAGACCCGGCGGGTGTTCTCTGCGACCTTCGAGACGGCGGCCACGCCGACCATCCAGGTGTCGATCGTGTAGAAGTCGCCCATCAGCGCCCAGAGGCGCTCCGCGCTGGCCGAGAAGGTGCGGGCCGCGGTGACCGTGGTCATGCTGCGACCGTCGCGTTCTCGGAGTATGCGGCAACCAGCCCGAGCGCCGAGCGTCCGGCGACGGCGATCGAGGCGGCCCGAGCGATCCGGGCGCCGAGGTGCTCCACCGTGTCGATGTCGGCGCTGTGGACGTGCTCGGCGGTGCCGTCGATGGGGGTTTGAGCTCCCGCTCCCGACCAGTAGCCGAGACGGTTGAGCGAGTGCTCGGGGGAGGTCGTGGAGTTCCACGCCGGCGCCAGCCCGAGACCCACCCAGACCATGCGGTGCTGGAAGGCGAATGCCGACAGGAACGCCAGGGTGTTGGACTTGTCGCCGCTCTTCGAGCCCGAGTTCGTGAACCCGCCCGCGATCTTGTCTGCCCAGCGGGCCCGCGAGTAGCGAGAGCTGCTGGCCTCCGCGAACGCGTGGAACCCGGCCGATGCGCCTCCCATGTAGGTCGGCGCGCCGAACACGATGGCGTCCGCGGCATCGAGGGCCGCCCAGGCGGTGTCATCCAGGGAATCGACGTCGACGAGGGTGGCTTCGGCGCCGGCGCTCTCGGCGCCGCGTCGAGCCGCCTCCGCGAGAACGGCGGTGTGGCCGTAGCCGGAGTGGTACGCAACGGCCACGCGGGTCATTGCTTCTGTGTTTTCACGCATCAGTTTCTCTTCTCGATCATGGTCTGTATTCCAGACCTAGTAGTTAACATAGATCAGATCTAGTTTTTGTCAAGTGCGAGTATCATGGTGATATGAACGATGAGACCCCGGATTGGGTGATGGATGTCCTGGACGTGAACTGCCCGAGTCGCGATGTCTTTGTCGACCTCGCAGACAAGTGGTCGTTGCTGTTGTTGGTGAGCCTGCGATTCGTCGGCGCCCAGCGGTTCTCGGAGCTGCAGCGCTCGGTGGGGGGAATCAGTCGGGCGATGCTGGCCCAGTCGCTGAAGAGCCTCGAGCGGGACGGTGTGGTCGTGCGCGATGTCGATGGGAAGGTCGCACCTCCGAGGGTCGTCTACGATTTGACTCCCCTGGGGGAGGAGTTGGCGGATGAATCCCGCGTGCTGTGCGACTGGTCGCAGCGCCGGTCAGACGAGGTTCACGCGGCACGCAAGGCCTTCGATGAGAGCCGGTCTGCGCGCGACGTCGCGGCGCAGCCGGCCTAGGGCACTGCCCGCGGTAGCTCCGCCGAGCGCAGCCCGTCGGCGGCGCTCTGGCGACTCCCGATGACGAGGCTCACCAGTGCTGCGGCCGCCAACACCGCGCCGGTGATCATCGCAGCACGAATACCCGCGGCATCGACGATCACGCCGCCGAGCAAGGCCCCCGACGCGACCGACAGCTGGAATGTCGCGATGTACAGCGCGGAGCCGCCTTCGGCCGCGGCCGGGTCCGCGCTGAAGATCCAGGTCTGCAGCGCTATCGGTACCGCGCCGTAGGCGAGGCCCCAGACCGTGAGGATGAGGAACACCGCCGGCACCGACGTTCCCCACAGGGGCAGGGCGAGGGCGGAGACGGCGGTGGCGGCCATGAGGGCGACGGCGGTCGAGGTGAGCCGGCGCCGAAGGGCGCGCTCCACACCGAAGTTTCCCACGATCCCGGCCACCCCGTACACGAGCAGCAGGGTGCTGATCAACTGCGTGCTCGCGCCGGTGGCGCGGTGGAGGAATGGCGCGATGAAGGTGAACGCGGCGAACTGGCCGACCACGAGCAGGAGCAACGCGATCAGCCCAACGCGGGCCGTACGCCCGCGCAACACGCTCGACAGCTGCGTCCACGTGACCGGTGAATCGACGACGAGCTTCGGCAGGAGGGCGAGCTGCAAGAGGAGGGCGATCACGCCGAGCACTGCCGTAGACACAAAGGCGGTCCGCCACCCGTAGAGCCCGCCGATGAGGGCACCCGCCGGAACGCCGATGACGCTCGCGATGGAGACTCCGGAGAAGACGATCGCCGTGGCCCTGGCCGCGTTCGCGGGCGACACCAGGCGCGGCCCGACGCTTGCGCCGATGGCCCAGAATCCTCCGATACCGAGCCCGAGCAGGAAGCGCGCCACGAGCATCACCGCGAAGTTGGGTGCGATGGACCCCAGGATGTCCGCCAGGGTGAACAGCACGCTCATCGCGATGAGCACCAGCCGCCGATCGATTCGGCCGGCAGCGATCGTGAGGGTCGGCGCGGCCACGGCAGCAACCACTCCGGGAATCGTCATCATGGTTCCGGCGACACCCTCGCTGATTCCGAACTCACGGCTCATTTGTGTCAGCAGGCCGACGGGCAGGAACTCGTTGGTCACGAGAGTGAACGTTCCGAGCCCCACGGCGATGACGGCGAACCAGCCGCGCCGGGAGCCGCCCGAAGTCGATGGAATCGACGGATCGTGATTCGTGGCCATCAGGGTCGCCCCTCCGTCGCCGGCGCGGGCAGTCCGAGCGCCTGCCGCATGGCGGCGGGGGTGAACATGCGCGACCACAGGGCCCCGCCGGCATCGAGAGCGATCGATTCGGCCAGGGTCCCGACGCGCACCGGCTCGTAGCCGATGTCCCGGATGACCCGCTCGAGGACGCGCCCCGTCGACGGGTCGTCTATCGCGTAGCCCGTTGCCCAGTGCCCGGGCTTCTCCGTGGCGGCCGGAACCAGCACATCCCAGTCGATGTGCGAAAACGCCCGGGCGACCGTGGAATCCGGGAGGAGGCGGCTCATCCAGGTGCCCTCCGTGAGATGCTCGGAGAGCCCGGCGGCAACGTAGTGCGACTGGATCCACGCGTTGTCGGTGTCCACCAGGACCTTTCCGGCGAGGGCGCCGCTCAGGGACAGGGCGAGGTCCCGCGAGGCACTGTGCACGACCGAGAGGAAGACCAGCTCCCCCTCCGCCGCCTCGGCGAACGAGCCGATGGTGATTCGGCCCGAGAGTCCCCGCATCTTCGGGTCGTCCGGCGTGCGAGTGCCGATCGTGACCGTGTAGCCGGCGCGATCCAGGAGCAGGGCCAGACCGCGTCCGACGGGTCCCGCTCCGACCACCCCGACGCTAGCCGGGCCGCTGAGCGACTCCGATGTGGTCATGGCTGCCACCCCTTCATGCTGCGCAGAACTCGTTCACCGACGCGACGCCACGGGGGTCGGCCCGCTCTGGACCGACCCCCGGTCGTGCTACTTGAGCGCCTTCTTGATGAAGTCGGCCGCGGCGACGGGCTGGGCGACGAACGCCGTGTGCGAGCCCTTGATGCTCTCCGTGGTGGCGTTCATCCGGGCGGCCCAGACCTTCTGGGCCTCCGGCGGAATCGCGTTGTCGTCCTCGGAGATCAGGTACCAGGACGGAGTCTTCTTCCACCCAGCCCCGGTGAGGGCTTCGGTGTACGCGGCGGCGGAGAGCGGTCGCTGGGTCGCGTAGAGCACGCTCGCCACGTCCGCGGTCGAGTCTCCGCAGAAGGTGTCGCGGAAGCCGTCCTTAGCAACGTAGATGTCGGGTCCGCCCGGGGCTCCGGGAGCGTCGTACGAGGTGGGCCGGTTGGTGCTGCCGAGGAGCGTGGGCGGGAATCCCTCCTGCGCGCTCAGGCAGCTCTCGCCCTCGTCGATGCCGAATGCCGCGATGTAGACGAGAGCCGTGACGTTGTCGAGCGCGGCCGAGGCCTGGGTGACGACCGCTCCTCCGTAGGAGTGGCCGACGAGCACCACCGGTCCGTCGATCGACTTGACGAGGGTCTCGATGGTGCCCGCATCGAAGGACAGCGACCGAAGGGGATTCGGGGGTGCGATCACGTCGTAGCCGTCGGTGATCAGTTCGCGGATGACTCCGGCCCACCCGGACGCGTCCGCGAACGCTCCGTGAACCAGGACCACTGTTGGTTGTGCCATGAGAATCTTTCCTTCCGGTCGGCCTGGTGAGAGGTTCGCGGGTGCGAATTGTGGCCGTGACCACAGCTTGGGCGCCGCGGGTGCATCCTTGCGTCAGTCAAAAGACCGCACGTTCACCCGCTGGAGGACCGCTCAGGCCTTGGCGATCGGGGTGAGGAGAAGCAGCGGAATCTGCCGTTCCACGGCCTCCTGGTAGGAGTCGAACTCGTTGTAGCCGAGCATGGCCCGATCCCACCAGGTGTCCTTCTCCTCCCCCTCCAGTTCGCGAACCGTGTAGTCCGCCTTGTTCGCGCCGTCCTGGAGTTCCACGACGGGATGCGCCACCAGGTTGTAGTACCAGGTCGGATGCTTCTCCGCTCCGGCGTTGGACGCGATGACCGCGTACTCCCCGCCGAACTCGGTTCTCATCACCGGGTGCTTGCGCAGCTTCCCGGACTTGGCGCCGACGGAGGTGATGATGACGACGGGCTTGCCCTTGAAGGTGCCGCCCTCGACGCCATCCGTCGTTTCGTATTGCCGAACCTGCTCGGCCACCCAGTCCGTGGGGCCGGCTCGTACTCTCCTGAAAGGGGCATCGTTTTCCGATCTGTCGACGTGGACACAGGGCGCACCCCTGCATCGGGCTCGCTTCGCGCGGTGCCGAGCCCGAGAGGCGGGCGCCGCGCTCAATTGAGCCTGAACCCGGAGCAGGCTGGGTCGCGTCAGTCAAAAGACCGCATTCAGTGCCCGAACGGCTCGGCGGCCGTTCGCTCGCTCGTCGTCGATCCTCGCTAGCGGGCCGCCGACGCGGGGACGGAGACAAGCCGGCTGGGATCCACGTTGCCGCCGGTGACCAACACCCCGATGACGTCGCCCTCGGCGGCCGTGTACGCGCCGCTGAGAAGTGCCGCGAGGGCGGTAGCCCCGCCTCCCTCGAGGCCGATCCTCAACTCGCTCCAGGCGACACGCTGGGCTTTCGTGATCGCCTCGTCCGTCACCTCCACGTGCTCGACTCCGTTTTCGACGACCGCGTCGAAGCAGAGCCGTCCGACTCTGCGTGGTCCGAGGCTGTCGACCGCGGGCCCGGACACGGATACGTCGACCAGGTGACCGGCGTCGAGAGCCGCCCCGAGGCATCGAGCAGACGATGGTTCTACGCCCACCGCAACCGCCGGCTGACCATCGAGAGCGGCCACGGCGCCCGCGAGGAGGCCACCGCCGCCGACGGGCATCAGCACCTTCGTGAGGGTGGGGACCTGCTCGAGGAATTCCGCGGTGACAGTTCCCGCTCCGGCCACGGTCGGCTCCTGATCGAAGGGATGCACGAGAAGTGCTCCCGAGCGCTCGGCGGCGAACTGGGCAACGACCAGGCTCTCGTCGTAGACATCCCCGACGACGGTGACCTGGGCGCCATACTCTTCGAGTCTGCGGAGCTTGATCTCCGGGCACGTCGTGGGCACGTAGATCGACGCCGGCACCCCCAGCAGTCGTGCCGCCCACGCTACGGCCTGGCCGTGATTTCCGCCGCTCGCCGCCACCACTCCGGCGGGTGGGATGTCGGCCGCCAGGAGGCTGTTCAACGCGCCCCGCGCCTTGAAGGCGCCGGTGTGCTGGAGCGATTCGAGCTTGATCCAGAATGCGGGATGGCTCGGGCTCAGCTGGTTCGCCTCGATGTGGATGACCGGCGTTCGGCGCACCTTCGTGCCCAGCCTGCGCTGGGCGGCGAGCACATCGTCGCGCGACACCGCCGAGCGATCGCCCGAACTACTGGCCACGGCCCGCCACCGCCTGGATCTCGATCTTCGCCCCGAACGGAAGGGCCCCCGCCTGAAAGGTGAAACGTGCCGGCGCGGTCTCGATGTTCGGGAACTGCTCCCGCCACCAGCCGTTCAGAGCGGCGTAGTCGCCGATGTCCGCGAGCACGCACTGCACATAGACGATCTCGTCGACCGAGTAGCCGGAGGCCTCGGCGATCGAGGCGATGTTGCTCCAGGCCAGCTCAGTCTCCTCGAGGAAGGTCCCGGCGGCGAACTTTCCCTCGGGATCGAGGGCGGGCATTCCACTGATGAAACAGGTGCCATTGGTCTCGGCCGAGAGGCTGAAGGGGAATCCTGACGGGAGCCCCGGCCCGGCGGATGTGCGGCGAATAGTCATCTTCAGATCCTTTGGTTGGCGACAGCGGTGTGGCGTTGCACTTGATCCCCGACGGTGGAGACGATCTGATCTCCGGGTCGGAGGTATTTCGGCGGCTTCATCCCCAGGGCCACGCCGGAGGGCGTCCCCGTGAGGATCACATCACCGGGAAGAAGGGGGAGGATCCCGGAGACATAGGCGATCAGCTGGCTCACCGAGAAGATCAGGTCGGCGGTCGACGACGACTGAACCAGCACTCCGTTGACGGAGCAGGACAGGGCGATGTCGTCGGGGTCGTCGAACTCGTCAGGGGTGACCAGAACCGGGCCGAGCCGGGTGTACCCGGGAAACGACTTGCCCAGACTGAACTGCGGCGTGCCGGCGGGCCTCATCTGCACGTCTCTCGCCGAGTAGTCCTGGGCCGCCGTCACACCCGCGACGTAGGACCAGGCGTCGGATTCGGTGACGAATCGCGCCTCCCGGCCCATGACCACCGCGGCTTCGACCTCCCAGTCCACCTCCTCGGTGAACAGGACGAGGTCGCCCGTGGGACCGGCCACCGACGAGACGAACTTCGCGAACACGAGGGGTTCGACGGGCGCCGGTAGCCCTGACTCGATCTGGTGCGCGCGATAGTTCAACCCGATTCCGAAGATCTGGCGCGGCGCAGGAACCGGCGACTGGCACGCTTCGGGGTCGAACGGCACACCGGGGCCAAGATCCGCGGAACTCGCCCAGGAACTGAAGGCGTCCCACTGTTCGTAGAGCGAGAGGGCATCTGGCCCGAATCGGCCCCGGCTGGCCTCGGCGACATCCAGCGCCTCCGCACCACGGACTATCTTTGCGCGAGAGTCGATGACGGCGATTCTCATGGCGGCGAGGCCTAGACGGTGGCCGGGGCGCGTTGGGCGAGGCCGCGTCCGAACGAGATGTTGGCCAGTCCGATCTCGGTGATCATGATGAAGACGTCGTCGGCTCGCACGAGGTCCCTGGCGACGAGATTCTCGTTGATCGTGGCGAGCACGGCCCTCTTCACCTCGTCGTCACGTCCCTGCAGGAAGGTGATCTCGATGATCAGGAGCTTGTCGGTGTACTCCAGCCCGAGGTAGGCGCCGGTGTGGCGGAAGTTCTCCTCGTCGTACTCGTTGAAGAGCTGGTACCTGTCCTCGTCCGGAACCTTGAGGGCCTGGACAAGGGCCGCCTGGATGCTCTCCCCGATGGCCCCCTTGTCCTCAGCGCTTCGTCCCTTGAGCAGATTGATCTTGACCAGTGGCATGTGATGCTCCTTGCCCCCGATCGCAGCGGACCGAGGATTGTGTGCGATTGGGTGAAGAATCAGGCGCTGTCGGCCTGGACGAGCTCGAACTGCCGGCACAGGTCCCGCAGGGCCTCTGCCCTCTCGCGGCCGAAACGCTCCTCGAACCGGCGCTGGGCCCCATCCCAGAGCGGCTCGCTCTTGAGTCGCGTTTCCACGCCTCGGGCGGTCAGGAGAATTGCTGCCGCCCGGCGATCGGTCGTGGACTGGCCGATCTCGACCAGAGCTAGACTCTGCAGAACGCGGATGTTCCGCGCGACGGTGGATCGTTCGAGCTCGGCGGACTTCGCGAGGGCGTCGACCGAGAGCGGGCTGTCGGCGCTCAGCCGGCGCAGCAGGGCCAACTGCGCGATGGTGATGCCGGCCGGAGCGAGAGCATCGTCGTACATCGCCGTGATCTTGCGCGTGGTGGCGCGAATCGTGGTCGAGTAGCAGTCGGTGATCATGTTTACGAGTATATACACACATCTTCGCGATCGGCGAGATCGTTTCGACCGATTTGCGCGGCTCTCCGCGGAACAGAGAGGCGGGGGGGGGGGGGCCCCCGGCACACCCCCCCCCC
>NZ_JAYSJZ010000029.1:0-20697 GCF_043726815.1 Lacisediminihabitans sp. | reverse complement strand
CGGCCTCACCAAGGTGATCGGCAACCAGGTGAAGGTCGCCGGGTGGTACGACAACGAGTGGGGCTACTCCAACCGTCTCGTCGACTTCACCGAGTACGTGGCCGAGCGCCTCTAAACGGCGCCGCAACCGGGTTCAGAAAAAATGCCGCTTCGCACAATCGAGAGTCTCGGTTCGCTCGCGGGCAAGAAGGTCATCGTTCGCTGTGACCTGAACGTCCCCCTCGGGGACGGACAGATCACAGACGACGGTCGCATTCGCGCCTCGTTGCCCACCATCAACTCCCTGGTCAACGCCGGCGCGCGCGTCGTCGTGATCTCCCACCTCGGCCGCCCGGACGGCGCACCGGAAGCGAAGTACAGCCTCGCTCCCGTGGCGCAGCGCCTGTGCGAGCTGCTGGGCAAGGAGGTCACCTTCGCGACCGACACGGTGGGGGATGCCGCCCGCGACGCGGTCGACGGACTCACCGACGGCGGAGTTGTGCTGCTCGAGAACCTGCGGTTCAACCCGGGGGAGACCGCAAAGAACGAGGAGGGGCGTGCGGCGTTCGCCGCCCAGCTCGCCGCGTTCGGAGACGCCTTCGTCTCCGACGGATTCGGAGTCGTGCACCGCAAACAGGCCAGCGTCTACGAACTGGCGAAACTGCTGCCGAGCGCGGCCGGCGGGCTCATCGCGACCGAGCTCGACGTGCTCGACCGGCTCACCGAGTCCCCGAAGAAGCCGTACACGGTGGTTCTCGGCGGGTCGAAGGTGTCGGACAAGCTCGGCGTGATCGCCCACCTGCTTCCGCGGGTGGACTCGCTGCTGATCGGCGGCGGGATGCTCTTCACCTTTCTCGCGGCCCAGGGCCACAAGGTCGGTTCGAGCCTGCTCGAGGCCGACCAGCTCGACACGGTGCGCGGCTACCTCGACAAGGCGAAGGAACTCGGGGTCGACATTGTGCTTCCCACCGACGTCGTCGTCGCCTCGAAGTTCTCGGCGGACGCCGAGCACGAGGTGCGCCCGGCGGACTCGATCGAGGACAGCCCGTGGGGTGCCTCTGGTCTCGGACTCGACATCGGGCCCGACACGGCCGCACGGTTCGCGGAGGTGATCCGGGCATCCGAGACGGTGTTCTGGAACGGTCCGATGGGCGTCTTCGAGCTTGCGCCATTCGCGGCGGGCACGAAGACGGTCGCCGCGGCCCTCACCGAGGTGGCAGGACTCTCCGTCGTCGGGGGCGGAGACTCCGCAGCAGCGGTTCGCGCCCTCGGATTCCGCGACGAGCAATTTGGGCACATTTCGACCGGCGGGGGTGCCAGCCTCGAATTCCTCGAGGGCAAGATCCTGCCGGGACTCGAGGTTTTGGGATGGCAGGCATGACCGGCACGAGCCGTACCCCGCTGATTGCGGGCAACTGGAAGATGAACCTCGATCACCTGCAGGCGATCGCCTTCGTGCAGAAGCTCGCCTGGAGCCTCAAGGACGCCCGGCACGACTTCGACGCCGTCGAGGTGGCCGTGTTCCCGCCGTTCACGGATCTCCGCTCGGTGCAGACGCTCATCTCGGCCGACAAGCTCCCGCTGAAGTTCGGCGGCCAGGACCTCTCGGCCTACGATTCCGGCGCGTACACCGGCGAGATCTCCGGGGCTTTCCTCTCCGCGCTCGACTGCCAGTACGTGATCGTCGGCCACTCGGAGCGGCGAACGCTGCACAACGAGGGCGACGACGAGGTGGCCGCCAAGGTCGCGGCGGCGATCAAGCACGGCCTCGTGCCCGTGCTCTGCGTGGGCGAGACGGCGGAGGACCTCGAGAAGCACGGCCCGAGCGCGGTGCCCGTCGCCCAGCTCAAGGCCGCGCTTGCCGGCATCAAGGACGGCGTGGATATCGTGGTCGCCTACGAGCCGGTCTGGGCTATCGGTTCCGGCCAGGCGGCCACCCCCGAGCAGGCCGAACAGGTGGCCGCGCAGCTTCGCGCGGTTCTCGTGGAGCTCATCGGGCAGGAGTCCGCAGCGGCGACGCGCATCCTCTACGGCGGTTCGGTGAAGGCGGCGAACATCGCCGGCTTCATGCGCCAGCCCAATGTGGATGGTGCCCTCGTGGGCGGCGCGAGCCTCGACCTCACCGAGTTCTCCAGCATCGCGCAATTCCAGAAGCACGTCGGCACCTAGTAATCGTCCCATTCGGGGCCCACCCCTTTGCGCCAAGGCAAGTTATACTAAACAGCGGCCAGATGCACCCGACACTGGCGCGCCCCAGAAAGGCTCTTCGTGGAAATTCTTCAGGTCATCCTGCAGGTAGTACTCGGTATCACCAGTCTCCTGCTGACTCTGCTCATCCTCCTTCACCGGGGGCGTGGCGGCGGTCTCTCCGACATGTTCGGTGGGGGTGTGACGAGCAATCTCGGAGCGTCTGGTGTTGCGGAGCGAAACCTCAACCGCATCACCGTGATTCTTGGGCTGGTGTGGGTCTCATCCATCATCGTGCTCGGGCTCATCACGAAATTCGAAGGGGCTTAGGACTCGCCATGGCTTCAGGTGGTAGTGCTATCCGTGGTTCCCGCGTCGGTGCGGGACCCATGGGAGAACAGGATCGCGGTTTTCACGCCGAACGTCTCCAGGTGTTCTACTGGTGCGCCAACGGCCACCAGCAGAGCCCGTACTTTCTGGCCTCGATCGAGCCGGAGGAGATTCCGGTCACCCTCGACTGCCCCAATTGCGGGCTGCCGTCCGGGCGTGACAAAGAGAATCCCCCCTCGGTGACGAAGCTCGAGCCGTATAAGACGCACCTCGCCTACGTGAAGGAGCGCCGCACCGAAGAAGAGGCGGCCAACCTCCTCGACGAGGCACTCGAGCAGCTTCGCACGCGCCGCTCGCGGCTCACGCCGCAGTAGCGCGTCCCGTCCCGCTCGCGGCGGGAGATACCACGCGTCGAAAACGCGGGAGATCGTGCCCGAAAGCGACCGCGAAGAGCCGTTCGCGCGCGTCCAGCGTCAGATCTCCCGCATTTTCGGGGAGCGAGCGGGGGGAGCGCGGCTAGTACTCGACCGCGATGAGGTCCGCCGGAACCTCGGCCGCGGCATCCCGGTCCACGAAGAACACCGTTCTCAGGCGCCCCTCGACGCCCGCTGCCGGCACCTCGTGGGTGCTCGCGCCCGCGAGGGCGAGCCCGAGAGCCGAGGCCTTGTCCGAGCCGGCCAGGGCCAGCCAGACCCGATCGGAGCTGTTGATCACCGGCAGGGTGAGGGTCAGGCGCTCGGGTGGCGGCTTCGGTGAATTACGCACCGCGACGACCGTGGCGTCCGTGACGTCCACGGCGGAACGCTCCGGGAAGAGCGACGCAACGTGGCCATCCGGCCCGACACCGAGGAAGGTGACGTCGAAGCGCGGAAGCTCTGCACCCTCCGGGGCGGCGTCCGCCAGCTCGGCCGCGTATCGAGCGGCTGCCGCGTCGAGGTCGATGCCCTCGTCCGAGGCGGGCAGCCAGTGGATGTTCTCGGGCCGCAGGTTCACGTGGTCGAGCAGCGCGGCTCGCGACTGGGTGTCGTTGCGTTCGGCGTCCCCGCGAGGCAGCCAGCGTTCGTCGCCCCACCAGACCACCACGCGAGACCAGTCGATGCTGTCCCTGGCCGGCGACTCGTTAATCGCCGACAACACGGCGGCACCGACGGTTCCGCCGGTGAGCACGATGTTCACCTCGGCCTGTTGGTCGAGAAGGTCCACGACCTTGGTGATGAACCGGGCGGCGAGGGAGCCCGCGAGGGTGTCCCTATCCTGATGAACGAGAACCCTGCGGGCGTTAGTCAATTCGAGGTGTCCCTTGCTGTGATGGGCGACGACTTCGCTGGTGCCTTGCGAGATGGTTCATCCAGTTGGCCGAGACCGCTCTGGATGACCTCGCCGAACAGGTCGTCGGGGTCGAGCCTACGCAATTCCTCGGCCAGGCAGTCACGCAGGCTGCGGCGTGGCAGGGAGATGTCGTGCGGCGGCTGGTTCGGCTGCAGCAGTCTCGCGATCCCGCCGCTCGTGCGCTCGAGCTCGATCACGCCGGACTCGCGGTGGAGCCGCACACCCTGGATTCCGCTCGAACCGTGTGCCGGGGTCACGAGCTCGTGCTTGGCCGGCACGTCGAGCTGCAGCTGGAGCCAGGCCGCGAGAAGCGACGTGGACGGCGAGTCCGGCGAGCCGTGCACCTCCACTCCGGTGATCGGCTCGTACGGCGGCTGGTCGAGCACGGCGGCGAGCTGGGCGCGCCACAGGGTGAGCCTCGTCCAGGCGAAGTCGGTGTCCCCGGGGGTGTAGCAGGTGGACAGGTGCGCCAGGAAGCCGCGCGGATCGGGCTGGGCCGCGGCATCCGTGATCCTGCGCTGGGCGATGCGTCCGATCGGGGACTGGGAGACCACGTCCGGTGCGTCGCCCGGCCACCAGGCCACGACGGGAGCGTCGGGCAGGAGCAGCCCGGTGACGAGACCCTCCTCGTCGCTTGCCGTCTCGCCATAGGCCCTGAGCACGATGACCTCGCTCGCGCCGGCGTCCCCGCCCACGCGAATCTGGGCATCGAGCCGGGAGGTGTCGTTCGTGTCCGGCTTGTCGGAGCCGGACGAGATCACGATGACGCGCATCGGATGCTCGCGGGAGGCGTCATTCGCCGCCTCGATCGCCTCCTCCTCGTGACCGAGACGAGTGGAGATAACCAGGGTGAGCACCCGACCGAGGGCGACGGCTCCACCCTCCTCGCGGATCTTGACGAGCGTCTTCGAGATCTTGCTGGTGGTGGTGTCTGGCAGGTCGACAATCATGGGCGTCTCCACACTCTGCCGTCGCGGGCAAGTAGTTCGTCGGCTGAGCTCGGGCCCCAGGTGCCCGGCTTGTACTGCTCGGGCTGGCCCTGGCCTGCCCAGAACTCCTCGATCGGGTCGAGGATCTTCCAGCTCAGCTCAACCTCTTCGTGCCGGGGGAAGAGCGGCGGGTCGCCCAGCAGCACGTCGAGGATGAGGCGCTCATAGGCCTCGGGGCTCGCCTCGGTGAAGGCGTGCCCGTATCCGAAGTCCATGGTGACGTCGCGAACCTGCATGCCGGCGCCCGGCACCTTCGACCCGAAGCGGATGGTGACACCCTCGTCGGGCTGCACGCGAATGACCAGGGCGTTCTGGCCGAGGGCCGAGGTCTGGCTGTCGGCGAAGAGGTACTGCGGAGCGCGCTTGAAGACGACCGCGATCTCGGTGACCCGGCGGCCCAGCCGCTTGCCTGCCCGGAGGTAGAACGGAACGCCCGCCCACCGACGCGTGCCGATGTCGAGGCGGATCGCCGCGAAGGTCTCGGTGAGCGACTCGGGGTTCATGCCGTCCTCGTCGAGGAAGCCGACCACCTTCTCGCCGCCCTGCCACCCGCTCGCGTACTGTCCCCGTGCGGTCGAGTGGGAGAGATCCTTCGGCAGCTTGATGGCCGAGAGCACCTTCTCCTTCTCGGCGCGGAGGTCCTTCGCGTTGAACGACACCGGCTCCTCCATCGCCGTGAGGGCGAGAAGCTGAAGGAGGTGGTTCTGGATCACGTCGCGCGCGGCGCCGATACCGTCGTAGTACCCGGCTCGCCCGCCCACGCCGATGTCCTCGGCCATGGTGATCTGCACGTGGTCGACGTAGTTCGCGTTCCAGATCGGCTCGTAGAGGTTGTTCGCGAACCGGAGGGCCAGAATGTTCTGCACCGTCTCCTTGCCGAGATAGTGGTCGATGCGGAAGACGCTGTCCGGCGGGAAGACCGATTCGACCACGTTGTTCAGCTCGCGGGCCGTCTTCAGGTCGCTGCCGAAGGGCTTCTCGATGACCACGCGGCGCCAGGCGCCATCCACCTCGTCCGCGAGCCCCGAGCGGCGCAGCTGCTCGGTGACCTGCGGGAACGACTTCGGCGGAATCGACAGGTAGAACGCGTGGTTGCCCATCGTTCCGCGAGACCGGTCCAGTTCGGCGAGGGTCGACTTGAGCTCGGCGAACGCGTTGTCGTCGTCGAATTCGCCCTGCACGAAGCGGATGCCCTCGGCGAGCTGCTTCCAGACATCCTCATCGAACGGAGTGCGCGCGTACTGCGCGACCGCGTCGTGCACGACCTGCGCGAAGTCCTGGTCGACCCAGTCGCGTCTGGCGAACCCGACGAGGCCGAATCCCGGGGGCAGGAGTCCCCGGTTGGCCAGGTCGTACACCGCGGGCATGAGCTTCTTGCGCGCGAGGTCGCCGGTCACACCGAAGATGATGAGCGCGCTGGGGCCGGCGATTCTGTTGAGTCGTCGATCGGACGTCAACCGCAGCGGGTTGAACTCCGGGGTAATTTCCACCGGGGACATTCGGCTCCTTGGCTTTCTAGCGGGCCGCGCTGAACAGCGTGGCCTGGTTCTGAGCCGGGTCGGTCAGGTTGAGAGTGACGACGGGTCGGCCGTGTTCGGCAAGAACGCTCGCGTCCCCGGCGGCCTGGGCCTTGATGAGGTAGCCGAACGAGAATGGGCTGTCCGGGATGTCCAGGTCGGCCGGGGCATCCGCCGTGATCTGGAGGAACACGCCGACGGCCGGTCCGCCCTTGTGGAACTGGCCGGTGGAGTGCAGGAACCGCGGGCCCCAGCCGAAGGTCACCGGTCGCCCGCTCTTCGCCGCGAGCAGGTCGCGGAGCTTGGCGAGCTCGTAGTTGGCGTGACGGTCGACATAGGCCTGCACGGCGATGTAGCCGTCCGGGCCGACCTGGGCGAGCAGCGCGTCGACCGCGCCCTCGATGGTCGAGACGCCGGCGAGCACGGAGTCCGGCCCGCTCACCTCGATGCCATCGGCCACGAACACCGGCGGGACCGGCTCGGGGCGGGCGTCGAGCAGCGCGCGCGTGGCGATCTTCGCCGATTCCACGTCCGGCTGGTCGAAGGGGTCGATGCCGAGCAGGCGACCGGCCACCACCGTGGCGTATTCCCAGACGAGCATCTGCGCGCCGAGGGTGCCGCTGATCTCGATCTCGCCGTCGATCACATCTTCCGTGGCCCGGGCGCTCTCCACGAGGCGCACGATCTGCACGTCGTCCAGGTGCTCGGTCAGCTCGGGGGACTTGAGGTCGAGCACGACGGGCAGGATTCCCTTGCCGAGCTTGCCGGTCGACTCCGCGATCAGCTGCTCGACCCAGTCGCCGAAGCCGACGATGTACGTGCCGTCCGAGACGATGCCGAGCTTGTTCTTCAGCGGGCGGGTTCCGGCGATGGCCGCGCCGAGGATGAGGCCCGGGTTGTCGGAGCGGTCGACCATGAGCTGGCCGGTGACCGCGGAGGCCTCATCGAGCAGGGCGCGGATGTCGACCCCGGCGAGGCCGGAGGGAACCAGACCGAAGGCGGTGAGGGCCGAATAACGGCCGCCCACGTTGGGGTCGGCGTTGAACACACGGTAGCCGGCGGCCCGCGCGTCGACGTCGAGCGGGGAGCCGGGGTCGGTCACGACCACGATTCGCTCGAGCGGGTCGACGCCGATGTTGTGGAACGCCTGCTCGTAGGCCTTGCGCTGGCTCGCCGTTTCGAGGGTGGACCCGGACTTGGACGAGATGACGACGACGGTGGTGTCCAGCCGGTCGTTCAGGGCGGCGAGCACCTGGCCGGGATCCGTCGAGTCCAGAACCGTCAGTTCGACGCCGGCCGTGCGGGTGATGACCTCCGGCGCGAGGGACGAGCCGCCCATGCCGCCGAGGACGACGTGGTTGACCCCCTCGGAGTGCAGGCGGTCGCGCAGGGCGATGATGTCGTCGACGAGGGGTTCGGAGATGACCACTGCCTCGGTCCAGCCGAGACGCTTCGCGGCCTCTTCCTCGGCATCCGGTCCCCAGAGCGAGGGATCCTGGCCGGCGATCCGCGAGGCGACGAGGTCGCTCACGAGCTGGGGGACGATGCGGTCGACGGCCTCGGCCGCCGCGCCGCTCACCGTGATGTCGAAGCTCATTTGGTGGCTCCGGTCTTCGCGGACTCGAGTGCGGCGGCGACGGTGTCGAGGAGTTCGTTCCAGGAGACGATGAACTTCTCCACGCCCTCCTTCTCGAGCAGCTCGGTGACCTCGACGTAGGAGACGCCCTGGGCGTCCAGCGCGTCGAGCACGGCGTTCGCGTCGTCGTAGTGGTTGGTGACCTGGTCGCCGGCGATCACGCCGTGGTCGAAGGTTGCCTCGAGGGTCTTCTCCGGCATGGTGTTGACGACGTCGTTCACGGTGAGCTCGGTGACGTAGAGCGTGTCGGGCAGCTTCGGGTCCTTGACGCCGGTCGAGGCCCAGAGCGGCCGCTGACGGTTGGCGCCGGCCTCGAGCAGAACGGCGGCGCGCTCGCTCTCGAAGGCCTGCTCGAACACCTGGTAGGCAAGGCGCGCGTTGGCGATGCCAGCCTTGCTCTTGAGCGCGAGCGCCTCGGGGGTGCCGATCGCTTCGAGGCGCTTGTCGATCTCGGTGTCGACGCGGGACACGAAGAACGAGGCGACCGAGTTGATGGTGGAGAGGTCGATGCCGGCGGCCTTCGCCTTCTCGAGCCCGGTCAGGTAGGCGTTGATGACCTCGCGGTGACGCTCGAGGCTGAAGATCAGCGTCACGTTCACGCTGATGCCGGCGCCGATCGTCTCGGCGATCGCCTCGAGCCCGGCGATGGTGGCCGGGATCTTGATCATGGCGTTCGGGCGGTTGACCTTCGCCCACAGTTCCTTGGCCTGGGCGATCGTGCCGGCGGCGTCGTGCGCCAGCCCGGGCTCGACCTCGATCGACACGCGGCCGTCCTTGCCGCCGGTGGCGTCGTAGACCGGACGGAAGATGTCGCTCGCGTTGGCGACGTCGTCCGTGGTGATCTCGAAGACCGCCTCGGTGACCGTCTTTCCGGCGGCGGCGAGCTCGGCCACCTGGGCGTCGTACGCCTCGCCCTTGGCGAGGGCGGTCGCGAAGATGGTCGGGTTGGTGGTGACGCCGACCACGTTGCGCTCGGCGATGAGGCGGGCGAGGCCGCCGGAGTTGATTCGTTCGCGGGAGAGGTCGTCGAGCCAGATGCTGACGCCGGCTGCCGACAGGGCCGCGGTGGGGGTGTTCTCAGTCATTGCGATGTTCTTTCTGTTGAAAAACGCTGGGGGTGATGAGCGCGTGCGAACGGCCGGAGTTCAGACGGCGGCCAGTGATTCCTTTGCGGCGGAGATGGCGTGTTCGGTGGTGATGCCGAACTCGCGGAACAGCGTCTTGTAGTCGGCGGAGGCGCCGAAGTGCTCGATCGACACGCTGCGACCGGCGTCGCCGACGTAGGAGCGCCAGGTGAGGCCGATCCCGGCCTCGATCGAGACGCGGGCCTTCACGGCCTTCGGCAGCACGGACTCGCGGTACTCCGCGCTCTGCTCCTCGAACCATTCGAGGCTCGGAGCGGAGACGACGCGAGCGTTGATTCCGTCGGCCTTGAGCTGCTCGCGGGCATCGACGGCGATCTGCAGCTCGGAGCCGGTCGCGATGAAGATCACGTCCGGGGTGCCGTTCGGCGCCTCGGCAAGCACGTACGCGCCCTTCGAGACGTGCCGGGCGGCGGCGAAGGTCTCGCCACTGGCGACGTCGTCGCCACGCTCGAATACCGGGATGTTCTGGCGGGTGAGCGCGATTCCGGCCGGGCCATTGCGACGCTCGAGGATCGTCTTCCAGGCCCACGCGACCTCGTTGGCGTCGCCGGGGCGCACCACATCCAGTCCGGGGATCGCACGCAGGGCCGCGAGCTGCTCCACCGGCTGGTGGGTGGGTCCGTCCTCGCCGAGGGCGACGGAGTCGTGCGTCCAGACGAAGATGGACGGCGCCTTCATCAGCGCGGCGAGCCGAACGGCCGGCCGCATGTAGTCGCTGAAGATGAGGAAGGTGCCGCCGAACGGGCGGGTGTTGCCGTGCAGCACGATGCCGTTGAGGATGGCGCCCATGGCGTGCTCGCGGATGCCGAAGTGCAGCACGCGGCCGTAGGGGTTGCCGGTCCACTCGTGGGTCGACCGCTCGGCCGGGATGAAGGACGGCGCGCCCTCGATCGTGGTGTTGTTCGACTCGGCGAGGTCTGCCGATCCGCCCCACAGCTCGGGGATCACCGGTCCGAGGGCGGCGAGTACCTTGCCGGATGCGGCGCGGGTCGAGAGCTCCTTGCCGGCCGGGAACACCGGGAGCGCCTCTTCGACGCCCTCCGGCAGGTCGCCGGAGAGGATGCGGTCGAGCAGCACCTTGCGGTCGGGGTTGGCGGCGGCCCACGCTTCGAGCTGCGTGTTCCACTCGGCGTGAGCGGCCTGGCCGCGCTCCACTGCCTTGCGGGTGTGCTCGATGACGGCCGGGTCCACCTCGAAGTTCTGCTCGGGGTCGAAGCCGAGAACCTGCTTGACGGCCCGCACCTCGTCGGCGCCGAGCGCTGATCCATGGATCTTGCCGGAGTTCTGCTTCTTCGGGCTCGGCCATCCGATGATGGTCTTGAGGATGATCAGCGACGGCTTGCTCGTCTCGGCCTTCGCGGCCTCGATCGCGTCGTTGAGGGCGGCGACGTCCTCGATGTACTGGCCGGTCTTCTTCCAGTCGACAACCTGCACGTGCCAGTGATACGCCTCGTAGCGCGCCTTCACGTCCTCGGTGAAGGCGATGTTGGTGTCGTCCTCGATCGAGATCTGGTTGCTGTCATAAATCGCAATGAGGTTGCCGAGCTCCTGGTGCCCGGCGAGCGAGGAGGCCTCACTCGTCACGCCCTCCTGCATGTCGCCGTCGCCGGCGATCGTGTAGATGAAGTGGTCGAACGGGCTGGTGCCGGTGGGGGCGTCCGGGTCGAAGAGGCCGCGCTCGTAGCGGGCGGCATAGGCGAATCCCACGGCGGAGGAGAGTCCCTGGCCGAGCGGGCCGGTCGTGATCTCGACTCCGTCGGTGTGGCCGTACTCGGGGTGACCCGGCGTCTTCGAGCCCCAGGTGCGAAGCGCCTTCAGGTCGTCGAGCTCGAGGCCGTAGCCACCGAAATAGAGCTGGATGTACTGGGTGAGCGAGGAGTGCCCGACCGAGAGGATGAACCGGTCGCGGCCAATCCACGTGTTGTCACTGGGGTCGCGGCGCATGACCTTCTGGAAGAGGAGGTACGCGGCGGGGGCGAGGCTCATCGCGGTACCCGGATGGCCGTTTCCCACCTTCTCCACGGCATCCACGGCGAGCACGCGAGCCGTGTCCACTGCCTTGTTGTCGATGGGATCCCACTGGAAAGCTGCCACGAGATTGATGACCCTTCTGTTGCCGCGGACAACTCGGCTGAGCCGTGCCGCTGTGGAGGTTACGCACTCGCCTGACGTCATCGGCACTACCGCGGGCAGACCAGTTCGCAGCGAATGGGCGGCGAGGGACTGGTTGTGTGGCCTGCGGCTGGCAAGCACATCCAAGTATAGAGAAACAGCGGCTGGCCCCGCGTATTCCCGTTCGGCCGGGCGTTCACGCAGCCGACAACCGCCTAGAATCGGTGGCGAGGAACACCAGTCGTTAGAGGAGCAATGAACGTAGCGGTCGACACCCAGCTACCCGTGCAGCGCATCGGGTTCGCGCGCAAGTCGAAGGCCTACTTCGCTCTCACCAAGCCGCGAGTGATCGAGCTGTTGCTCGTGACTACCGCGCCGGTGATGATCCTCGCGCAGGGCGGCATCCCCAACCTGTGGCTGGTGCTCTGGACCCTGGTCGGCGGCTCGCTGAGCGCGGGATCGGCCGGCGCCTTCAACTGCTACATCGATCGCGACATCGACCGCGTGATGAAGCGCACTAGCAAGCGGCCGCTCGTCACCGGGGAGCTCACCGACCGTGAGGCCCTCGTGTTCGCGTGGGTTCTGGGAGTGGCCTCCATCGTCTGGCTGGCCCTGCTCGTGAATCTGCTCGCCGCCGCGCTCTCCCTGGCGGCCATCCTCTTCTATGTGCTCGTGTACACCCTCGTGCTCAAGCGGCGCACCCCGCAGAACATCGTCTGGGGCGGTGCCGCCGGCTGCATGCCGGTGCTGATCGGCTGGGCGGCGGTCACCGGTTCGCTCAGCTGGACCCCCGTGATCCTCTTCGGCATCGTCTTCCTCTGGACGCCCCCGCACTACTGGCCGCTCTCCATGCGGTACCGGGCCGACTACGCCTCGGTGAACGTGCCGATGCTCGCCGTGGTGCGCGGACGCACCGTCGTCGGGCTGCAGGTGGTGCTGTACGCCTGGGCGACCGTCGCGTGCTCGCTGCTGCTCATCCCGGTCGCGCCGATGGGAATCCTGTACACGGTAGTGGCCGTGCTCTCCGGCGGATGGTTCATCTACGAGGCTCACCGGCTGTACTCGATGGCGATCCGTCACGACGAGGTGAAGCCGATGCGCGTGTTCCACAGCTCCATCAGCTATCTCACCCTGCTGTTCGTGGCGGTCGGCATCGACCCGCTGCTGCACTTCTAGGTCAGGCGACGCCGGCTCCACTTCTCCGCCGCGCGGCCGATTCACCGTGACCGACATCGCGGCTTCCGTGCAGGCAGTGCGGCACGGCGCTTCTCCGGAGGTTTCGCCGATTCGTCGCGAAAAGGACCACCGTGAACGTGCACGACGGCCACTTGCGCTCAAACCTCCGGAGAAGCGCGTGTAGACCGGAGTCTGTGACGGCCGGGGAACCGCCCGCGGCTCAGCGCTGCAGTTCGCGGTCCTGAGGGGCGGGCGACTCGGCGGCCGGTGACCCGTCCGCGGCCCGGAGGGTGAGCACCACGGTGGTGATGCCGGCGACGAGCACGCAGGCGAGCACCATGTGGATGGCCACCAGCAGCTCCGGCAGGCCGAGGCGAGCCTGGCTCACGCCCACCACCACCTGCACCGCCTCCACGGCGAGCAGGCCGATCGCCGCCGCGCGAAGTCGCCCGAGCCTCAGCACGATGGCGGAGGCCAGGATCGCCACGGTGAGCGCCACGGTGAGGTAGGCGGGCCAGCTGTGCACGTGCTGGAGGATCTCGGGGTTGAGCCCGTTCCTCGGCGCCAGGTGCTTGTTGTCCGAGTTGTCCCCGGCGTGCGGGCCCGATCCGGTGGTGAGAACCCCCACCACCACGGTGATCGCCGCGACGACGACGGTGAAGAAGGTGAGGCCGGTGAGCCAACGCGGCACGGTGCGGGCCGGCGGCCGCTCGCCGAACCGGATGCGGTAGACGAACACCGTGGCGATGGCGACCAGGCTGATCGAGACCACGAAGTGCATCCCCACGACGTAGGGGTTGAGCCCGGTGAGCACCGAGATGCCGCCGATGATCGCCTGGGCGGGGATGCCGAGGCCGAGCGAGAGGGACAGCCAGAACAGGTCCCGGCGCTCCTTGCGCATCCGCACCACCGAGAGGAACGCGGCGATCGCCACGAGCACGAGCACGAAGGTGAGCATGCGGTTGGTGAACTCGATGATGCCGTGGATGCCGAGCTCCGGCGTGGTCACGAAGGAATCGGCGGTGCAGCGCGGCCAGGTCGGGCAGCCCAGACCGGAGGCGGTGAGTCGCACGGCGCCGCCGGTGCCCACCAGCACCACCTGGAACAGCAGCGACAGCCAGCCCAAGACCCGCACCCGCCGGTCCACCGAACCCGGCAGCCAGCGGCGCGCGGCACGGGCGATCGGTGAGGCCTGCTGGGGGAGCGGCGATGCCTGATTCACGGGCTTATGGATCCTCTCGGGGCGTGGGAAGCCGCACGGGTCTCTGTGACCTCGCCGCGTATCCCCAACTTGCGGGACGCGTCCCTGTAGAATTGGGTTGTTCGGGACCGCGCCGACGAGCGTGCTCGGCGGTTCGGTAGACGAGGGCGATGGGGCCCATGCCCTCGGACCAGTTTAGGTATGTGCTGTATTAGATAAATGCAGTGTGAGCCCTTCACGCTCTCCTCTCAGCTTGCATCAGCCGGATGCGGGCCGGGGGAATGCGAAGCCCGCAAGCCGGGTTGTGGAGGGTGGAGAGAGGTTACGACATGTCAGACATCCTGATCGATCGCCCGGAGCTCGAGAGCCTCGGCATCTATGAGTTCGGCTGGTCCGACTCCGATGTGGCCGGGGCGTCCGCGAAACGTGGAATCTCCCCGGAGGTGGTCGCGGACATTTCGGCGCTCAAGGGCGAACCGGAGTGGATGCTCAAGAACCGTCTCAAGGCCCTCGCGCTGTTCTACAAGAAGCCCATGCCCGCCTGGGGAGCAGACCTCTCCGGCATCGACTTCGACAACATCAAGTACTTCGTGCGGTCCACCGAGAAGCAGGCCCAGACCTGGGACGACCTTCCGGACGACATCAAGAACACCTACGAGAAGCTCGGCATCCCCGAGGCGGAGCGCCAGCGCCTCGTCTCCGGAGTGGCCGCGCAGTACGAGTCCGAGGTCGTGTACCACACGATCAACAAGGACCTTGAGGAGCAGGGCGTGCTCTTCCTCGACACCGACACCGCGCTCAAGGAGTACCCGGAGCTCTTCAAGGAGTACTTCGGCACCGTGATCCCGTCCGGCGACAACAAGTTCGCCGCGCTCAACACCTCGGTCTGGTCCGGCGGCTCGTTCGTCTACGTGCCGAAGGGCGTGCACGTGCAGATCCCGCTGCAGGCCTACTTCCGCATCAACACCGAGAACATGGGCCAGTTCGAGCGCACGCTCATCATCGCCGACGAGGGCTCGTACGTCCATTACATCGAGGGCTGCACCGCGCCGATCTACAAGTCGGACTCGCTGCACTCCGCGGTCGTCGAGATCATTGTGAAGAAGAACGCCCGGGTTCGGTACACGACCATCCAGAACTGGTCGAACAACGTCTACAACCTGGTGACGAAGCGTGCGATCGCCCATGAGGGCGCCACCATGGAGTGGATCGACGGCAACATCGGCTCCAAGGTCACCATGAAGTACCCCTCGATCTACCTCGTGGGCGAACACGCCAAGGGCGAGACGCTCTCCGTGGCCTTCGCCGGCCCCGGCCAGCATCAGGATGCCGGAGCCAAGATGATCCACATGGCCCCGTACACGCAGTCGTCGATCGTCTCCAAGTCGATCGCCCGCGGCGGCGGACGCACCGGCTACCGCGGAGAGGTGAGGATCGCCGAGGGCGCCCACCACTCGGCCAACACTGTGCGCTGTGACGCGCTGCTCGTCGACGCCATCTCGAGGTCGGACACCTACCCGACCACCGATGTGCGCGAGGACGACGTGCAGATGGGCCACGAGGCCACCGTCTCCCGAGTGAGCGCCGAACAACTCTTCTACCTGCAGTCCCGCGGCCTGCCCGAAGACGAGGCGATGGCCATGATCGTGCGAGGATTCATCGAGCCCATCGCGCGGGAACTCCCGATGGAGTACGCCCTGGAACTCAACAAGCTCATCGAAATGGGCATGGAAGGCAGCGTCGGATGACCCGCCTCGTCACGTCGGAAGGAACCATCGGCTAGATGTCTGCCGTAGCTACACCCACCATCTCCTCGGCAGAACCCGATCACTCGAGACTTGGCTCCAAGCAGCACAGCGATGGCGGCTGGGGTCTCGTGCCCGTTCAGGTGCGCTCCGCGCGCTTCAGCTCGTTCGATGTCGGCGATTTCGAGGCAGTCACGGGCCGCGAGCTCGAGTGGAAGCACACCCCGATCGCAAAAATCCAGCCGCTGCTCGACGCCGGACTCGACGGATCGGCCCTGCCGATCGTCACGGATGTCGTCTCCCTCGGGGACGCCGGTGCCATCGTCGAGCCGATCGGCCGCGACGATGACCGCATCGGGAGCGCCGGAAAGCCGGAGGAGTTGGCGTCCGCGAACGCGTGGAGCAGCTTCGAGGAGGCCCTCGCTGTCACCATCACGGGCGAAGAGCCCGTGGAGGTCACCGTGACGCGTGCCGCACTCGGCACCGCGCCGCGCGCCGCGCACACGGTCATCGTGGCCGAGAAGCACAGCCGCGGCATGGTCGTGCTGCAGAACTCCGGCCAGGCGATGCTCAGCGAGAACGTGGAGATCATCGTCGGCGACGGCGCCCAGCTCACCGTCGTCACCGTGCAGCAATGGGACGACACCGCCGTGCATCTCGCGAGCCACTTCGCCCGGATCGGCCGCGATGCTCGGCTCCGGCACGTGGTCGTCTCGCTCGGCGGGGACGTCGTGCGCATCAACCCGTCGGCCCACCTCTCGAGCGAGGGTGGGGACGTCGAGCTCTTCGGCGTCTACTTCGCCGGCACGGGCCAGCACCTCGAACAGCAGGTCTTCGTCAACCACGATGCGCCGAACACCAAGTCGCGAGTGAGTTACAAGGGCGCCCTCCAGGGCGACGGAGCCCACACCGTGTGGGTGGGCGACGTGCTCATCCGCCCGTCCGCGGCCGGCACCGACAGCTACGAGCAGAACCGCAACCTGCTGCTCACCGACGGCACGCGCGCCGACTCCGTGCCGAACCTCGAGATCGAGACCGGGGACATCGCCGGAGCGGGCCACGCGAGCGCGTCCGGCCGCTTCGACGACGAGCAGCTCTTCTACCTGCAGGCCCGGGGCATCGAAGAACACGAGGCGCGACGCCTGGTGGTGCGCGGCTTCCTCTCCGAGGTCGTGCAAAAGATCGGGTCGGCCGACCTGGAGGCACGCCTGCAGCAGGCGATCGAAGACGAATTGAAGGTGAGCGAGTAGTGGCCGTTCGGATTTGCGCCGAAGACGAGATCGAACTGGGATCGGCGGTGCGCGTCGTGATCGACGGCATGCCCATCGCGCTCGTGCGGGACTCCGCCGGGGCTGTGCACGCCATCGGCGACACCTGCACGCACGGGGACATCTCCCTCGCCGAGGGGTTCGTCGAAGACGACACCCTCGAGTGCTGGGCTCACGGCTCCAAGTTCTCCCTGATCACCGGCAAGCCGATCACCCTCCCGGCCTACGAGCCGGTGCCGGTCTTCGCCGTCTCCATCGTGGACGGCGACGTCTACATCGACCCGACGCCCGTCGCCAGCGTCTGATACCTCGCACGACGCACACCAGTTAGGAACCCCACAGACATGTCAGTACTAAAGATCAAAGACCTCCACGTGAGCGTCGAGACCGAGCAGGGCACGAAGCAGATCCTCAAGGGGGTCGACCTCACCGTGAACGAGGGCGAGATCCACGCCATCATGGGCCCGAACGGCTCGGGCAAGTCCACCCTCGCTTACACGATCGCCGGGCACCCGAAATATCACGTGGACAGCGGATCGATCACCCTCGACGGTGAAGACCTGCTCGCCATGACGGTGGATGCCCGCGCGCGCGCCGGACTCTTCCTGGCCATGCAGTACCCGGTCGAGATTCCCGGCGTCGCGGTGACCAACTTTCTCCGCACCGCCAAGACGGCGATCGACGGCGTTCAGCCGTCCATCCGCACCTGGACCAACCAGGTGACCGAGTCGATGAAGAACCTGCGGATGGATTCCTCGTTCAAGGACCGCAACGTGAACGAGGGCTTCTCCGGAGGCGAGAAGAAGCGGCACGAGATCCTGCAGCTCGAGCTGCTGGCACCCAAGTTCGCGGTGCTCGACGAGACGGACTCCGGCCTGGACGTGGACGCGCTCAAAATCGTGGCGGAGGGCGTGAACCGGGCCAAGGCCAACACCGGCCTCGGGATCATGCTCATCACCCACTACACCCGCATCCTGCGATACATCTCGCCGGACTTCGTGCACGTGTTCGTCGACGGCCGCATCGCCGAGCAGGGCGGCCCCGAGCTGGCCGATCGCCTCGAGAACGAGGGCTACGACCGGTTCCTGGCGAGCGATGCGCTGGCCACTGGCGGCCCGACCCCGACGAACTTAGGCTAGAAGCATGGCAGTCGCACTCGCACCGCAGCTCTTCGACCAGGTCGAAGAGGCGCTGAAGGATGTGATGGACCCCGAGCTCGGGGTGAACATCGTGGACCTCGGCCTCATCTACGACCTCACCTGGGACGACGAGAACAACGCCCTGATCATCAGCATGACCCTCACCTCGGCGGGCTGCCCCCTGACCGACGTGATCGAGGAGCAGACCGCACAGGCCCTCGATGGCGTGGTCGAGCAGTTCCGCATCAACTGGGTGTGGATGCCGCCGTGGGGCCCGGAGAAGATCACCGACGACGGCCGCGACATGATGCGCGCCCTCGGCTTCTCGATGTAGACAGACCCGAACACCACGAACGCCCCGGCCGATGGCCGGGGCGTTCGTCGTTGCCGGTGGGGCGTCTCGCGATCCGGGGCTCTCCATCGGGGCCAACGCGGACAACCCGGGCTGGCACGCCGGCCCGGACCGACCGCCTAGGCCCGCCTTCGCCGTGTGGCGTTCAGTGCTCTAGCCCTCGTTCTTGCTCGCCGCCGCATCGGCGCGGCGAATCAGCCGCCAGCTCGCGGGGAGGATCGCCGCCGCAAGCAGCGCCTTCACGGTGTCGCCGAGCAGGAAGGGCAGGATGCCGC
Organism: Lacisediminihabitans sp.; assembly: GCF_043726815.1. Taxonomy (NCBI): domain Bacteria; kingdom Bacillati; phylum Actinomycetota; class Actinomycetes; order Micrococcales; family Microbacteriaceae; genus Lacisediminihabitans; species Lacisediminihabitans sp. The sequence continues at coordinate 2,317 of NZ_JAYSJZ010000029.1, read as the reverse complement.
CGGTGATCGTCGCCTGCAGCACGTTGGTCGTGCCGAAGAACCTGGTGAGCGAGGCGGGCGGGAAGGCGCCGAGCACCGTGTAGAGCCAGGGCAGTCCGAAGGCGTAGATCACGACGGTGCCGGCGGCGAACGACAGGAACGTGCCGACCACCTTGCGGTCCCACTCCCGCTGGGCCAGCCAGCCGGTGAGGGCGGCGGCGAAGACGAAGCCGATGACGAAACCGCCGGAGGGCGAGGCGAAGAGGCTCCCGTGGCCGCCGGAGGCGAACACCGGAAGCCCGGCCACTCCCAGCACCAGGTAGAGCGCCATCGAGAGGGCGCCACGCACGGCACCAAGGGTGGAGCCGACGAGCAGCACCGCGAAGGTCTGGCCGGTGATCGGCACCGGCCAGAGCGGAATGATGAGCTGCGCGGCGATCGAGGTGAGGGCGGTGCCGGCCGCGATCAGGATCAGGTCGGTGACGAGACTCCTCGAAAAGAGCCGGTCGGCGAGCGTCGGGCGACCGAATGCCAGGGTCAGATTGGACACGGGACCTCCTCTGGGCGGTGGTGGGGGCCGCATCGGCGTCGAAGGCGAGCCCCACGTTTTATACTAGAGGCCTACCCCCTCCCTCCCGTTGTTGTAAAACAACACAAAGAATTGGACTCTGCCTGTGCTCAGCGTGCACGACCTCGAACTGCGTGTTGGCGCACGCATGCTCATGGAGGACGTCACCTTCCGTGTGGAACGCGGCGACAAGATCGGCCTGGTCGGCCGAAACGGCGCGGGCAAGACCACCCTCACCAAGGTCCTGGCCGGCGAGGAACTCGCCACCGGGGGAACCATCGAGCGCACCGGCGAGGTCGGCTACCTTCCCCAGGACCCGCGCTCGGGCAACCCGGAAGATCTCGCCCGCACCCGCATCCTCGACGCCCGCGGGCTCGGCCAGATCATGCTCGGCATGGAGAAGGCCGCCCAGGAGATGGGGGACCCGGATGCCAAGGTGAGCGCCTCGGCGATGAAGACCTACGGAAACCTGCAGGATCGCTTCACCGCGCTCGGCGGCTACGCGGCCGAGGCCGAGGCGGCGTCCATCGCCAGCAACCTCAGCCTGCCGGACCGCATCCTCGACCAGCCGCTGTCCACGCTCTCCGGCGGCCAGCGCCGGCGCATCGAGCTGGCCCGCATCCTGTTCTCCGGAGCAGAGACGATGCTCCTCGACGAACCCACCAACCACCTCGACGCCGACTCGGTGGTCTGGCTGCGGGAGTTCCTCAAGAACTTCCAGGGCGGCTTGATCGTGATCAGCCACGACGTGGAACTCGTGGAGGAGACCGTGAACCGGGTCTTCTACCTGGACGCGAACCGCCAGGTCATCGACATCTACAACATGAGCTGGAAGAACTACCAGCGGCAGCGCGCGGCCGACGAGGAACGACGCAAGAAGGAACGCGTCAACGTGGAGAAGAAGGCGGGCGTGCTGCAGATGCAGGCGGCCAAGTTCGGAGCGAAGGCCTCAAAGGCAGCCGCCGCCCACCAGATGGTGCGGCGCGCGGAGAAGATGCTGTCGGGGCTCGACGAGGTGCGGGCGGTCGACCGCGTGGCCAAGCTGCGTTTCCCCGATCCGGCGCCCTGCGGACGCACGCCCCTCATGGCGTCCAATCTCTCGAAGAGCTACGGCTCACTCGAGATCTTCACCGCGGTGGACCTGGCCATTGACCGAGGCTCGAAAGTGGTGATCCTCGGTTTCAACGGTGCAGGCAAGACCACCCTGCTTCGCATCCTGGCCAGCGTCGACCAGCCCGACACCGGCCAGCTCGAGCCCGGCCATGGCTTGCGGATCGGCTACTACGCGCAGGAGCACGAGACCATCGACGTGAAGCGCACAGTGCTGCAGAACATGGTCTCCTCCTCGCCGAACATCACCGAGACGGAAGCTCGCCGGGTTCTCGGATCGTTCCTGTTCTCGGGGGATGACGCCACCAAGCTCGCCGGAGTGCTGTCCGGCGGCGAAAAGACCCGCCTCGCGCTCGCGATGATCGTTGTGTCCGGCGCAAATGTGCTGCTGCTCGACGAGCCGACCAACAACCTCGATCCGGCCAGCCGGCTCGAGATCCTCGATGCTCTCGCAAACTACTCGGGTGCCGTGGTGCTGGTGAGCCACGATGAGGGCGCCGTGGAGGCGTTGAATCCCGAGCGTGTGCTCATCCTGCCGGATGGCACGGAGGACCTCTGGAACCGCGACTACGCTGACCTGGTGGCACTGGCCTAGTTGCTCGTGACCGGGGGTCCGGTCAGCGACCGGACCGAGATCCGGTGGTCTCGAGTATCTCGTCC